>JADLDG010000100.1 GCA_020846775.1 Nitrospirota bacterium | reverse complement strand
GGACTGAACCCATAGACTGTTCCCAGAATAAAAAGAAGGGTAAAGCATTTTAATTGTCAATGGGTTGTGAATGTGTGTGTTGTTTATACCTTATTCCTGAGATTATTTAACCGAAGGTAATATTGTTACAACGCTTCTTATCGAGATTGCAACTAAGATAAAAATTTACTCTAACCACATACGTTAACGACATTGATAAATGAACATCGTAAATATCGCAGGTATCCGCTCACGGCAACAGTAAGGATTGATCCCGTAATCAGCACTGCATTATATACCATGACCATTAATATTAGCAGAGACGGAATAGGAGTTTATTCAAACTCTCTAGTACATAATGGAAGTGATGTAAAATTAGATATCATGTTCAAGGATATAAGAGGTAAGGACATGATGGAAACACTGAAAGGCAAGGTTGTACATAGCTACAAATGGCACTGGGTTTATGTAGCAGGGATTAAATTCAATCAGCTCCTAAGTCAGGATAACACACCGTATTTGCTTGAATATATTGAATATTGTGAGAATAGGGATAATTACTTATGTATCATCCCAGACATCACATGATGTGACTGATACATTTTTGATATAAAATTGAGAATAAAGGTATCAAGAACATTCGGATCAAAGTGTTCCGGTCTGGCCCTGTCATCACATTCTGTTATAATTATTTTAAACGCCATTTGGTGATCAAATGGAGGCTTATAAGGTCTCTCACTCCGCAAGGCATCATATTGATCAATCAACATTATAATCCTGCCTTCCAGCGGAATATCCTCTCCCCTTAATCCCCTGGGATAACCTGATTCATCTTTCTTCTTGATTATTCATATTAGATTTTAACATCAGGAAAGTTGCTGGCTGGAATTTCTCTGACATCAAATAAACCCGTCAATTTGTCATCTTCAAGAAGAATCATCTTTACCTTTCCCTGCCATGCATTTTTAAATGCCTTATGCTCCTCTTCGGTAGCCTGCCCTGTAAGAACCAGTGAAACCAATTCGCCCAGGCGAGGATCTTCGGGCACTACATCTGGATTATAAGTAACCGATACCGTTTTTCCCGTATCCAGCCTCTGGAAGATAAATGTATTGTACTCAAAAAGTTCCTCATCAAATACAAGGAGGTTTCTCCTTCTGAACTTGCGGCCCAATCCAGCAAAACCTGTGACCGGCGCGGCCCCTGTTATTAGGGATATAACCTGTGACATTGGGCCATAAGCGAGATCCGTTGCCTTACCCTTAACGGCAACATGTATTTCCCCCCTGACCGGAGTATCCGTCCCATAAAGAGCAGACAATGCCTTTGCGGTGATTTTATAAGCGCCTGATACAGCAGGACATGAATGCCCCGCAAGTTTGACGGCATCAGGATACTTGAAAACCAAAAGCTCCCCATCCTCCATCGAACCAAGAATATAGGCAAGGGGATCTTTGAGCCTTATAGGCTCGGCCATATCAAAGAAGTCCTGACTCCATTTACTCTGACCTTCTGCCATGGGTTGCATTATATCACAATTTATAAATTTACTATACACATAAACCGGTAATTAAATAAATTCCAGGGTTTTAATCAATGCCTCGGCCTTATAAAGGGTCTCGTTATATTCCCTGACCGGATCTGAATCTGCAACAATGCCTGCCCCAACCTGCACATGAGCCCAGCCATCCTTTATTACGAATGTCCTTATTATGATATTAAAGTCTATATCACCTGTATTGCTGAAATATCCAAGAGAACCAGTGTACGGCCCCCTTGCAGTAGGTTCCAGTTCATCTATTATCTCCATGCAGCGGATCTTGGGCACACCTGTAATGGTGCCTCCCGGGAACACAGCCTGTATAAGATCCATGGCGTCTTTGTCATGTCTTATAGAACCTGTAATATTAGACACTATGTGTGTGACATGGGAATACGGTTCCAGTACCATAAATTCATCCACACGGACAGTACCATATCTGCATACCCTGCCTAAATCATTTCTCTCAAGGTCTACCAGCATGATATGTTCGGCCCTCTCCTTTTCATCTGAAAGAAGCTCCTGCTGAAGCATCCTGTTTTTCAGCAGATCAACTCCACGCGGCCTCGTTCCGGCTATAGGTCTTGATTCTATAATACCGTTATTTAACCGCACAAGCCGCTCTGGCGAAGAACTTACAAGCTGTATATCCCCTGTGTCAAAGAATGCAGAGAAAGGAGAAGGATTTATTTCCCGGAGTATTCTGTATAGATTCAAGGGGTCAATACCCTTTATATGGGCTGATAACCTCTGAGAAAGGTTTGCCTGGAAAATATCCCCTGCAGATATATACTCCTTACAGCGTTTAACCATATCTACATATTCTTTCTTGGTCAAATTGGGCATTACCCTTGTTTTCGAACCCCTTACCCCTATGTTAATTACACCCTTATGCTGACGTATCTTGTCTTCAATCTCTTTAATCCTCTTTCTACACAACACCTCACCGGGCCCATTATCTCCAACAGTTGCAACAATCCACCCCTTCTGCAATACATTATCAAACGAAACCACGAGATCTACATTCATCAGCACAATGTCGGGTATCTGTAAATCATCAATTGCATGGTATGGTAAATTCTCAATGAGATGAGCAAAACCATATCCAAAGTACCCAACTGTACCGCCAACAAAGGGAGGAATACCTTCAATTCGCTGAACCCTGTTTCTCAGTGACAATTGTCTCAACAACTCAATAGAGATATCAGGATCATCTGATTTACTTTTAATAATGATTTTTGGTTCTACTCCGATAAATGAGTAACGGGATATTTTCGGGCTGACAGCATGACTCTCAAAGATAAAAGATGGTCCATCTCCCCTTAAACTGATAAAACTATTAAATGGGTCTGTCCAGGGAATTTCTTTGAAGATGATATGCATTTTTGATAATTATATCAGAAATAAGCAGATAATCGAAGCGGAGATTAGCCATGAACCCAATAAAAGATGATACTAGAATGGAAACCTCAGAATTACCCCTAAACAAGGTTGCTGTTAAGATGGCCGCTGATGTGCTGCAGTCCCTTTCAAAGGCTATCAAGGCTCTGAAACTCTATCCGGACAACAGCCCTGTCAGACAAAAGATTATTTCTGACGTAACCAGTAAATTCTCGAATTTTCTTCAGGAAAATGGAGATCTCATATTAACTGTAAGACCTTTTGAATTCTTGTATATGGGAGAAGTTGTCTACAGTCAGCAGCACAAAGAAGACAGTCTGGCATTCAAATTCTTTGGTGATGGAATACGTGAACTGGCTTTTTCTGAAAATCTGCAGGAGCATGAGCTACTTGCATTTATTGATGTTATTCAGGGCAACAGGGAGCGGGATGACGATGATGACATTGTAACTCTTATGTGGGAAAAGGAGTTTAAAAATATCCGCTATGTCGTTATAGAAGAAGGCGGGGAGACGGATGGGGGTCAAGATACAGCAAATAATAACACAAAAAATTTATTCGGCTCTGCACTAAGCAAAGACGCTTTAATGGATGCACATAAGGCAGAAAACCTGCAGGGCCAAATGCATCCAGGGTCTCATAATCAATCAGCAGGGGTAGAACATGAGATAGAACTGCTTTATGGAAAACCTTTTGGTGAGATATTCGTTATAACTCCTGAGGAGGCAGAGACAATAAAAGAGGAGATGGTAAGGGAATCGAAAATCAATCTTTTTTTAGATATGCTTGATATTCTCTTTCTGATTCTTGAAGTCGAGGAAGATACTGACAGTTATGCAGAAATAATGACTTACATAGAAACATCAATTAAGACAATGATTATGTCAGGAGATTATACACACGCTATAGAATCTTTGAACAAGATCAAGACAATAGCTGAAAGTGAAAAAGAGAATAGACCGAAACATGCTGAATCAGCCTCTGGGGTAATAGATGCACTTGGAAATGAAACATTTCTACAGCAGTTCACCATGTCTATGAATGCGAGCAAAGCTGATAATTTTGATGAGATATATACTATCCTTACAATGCTTAATAAAAAATCAATTTTACCTATGACAAATATGCTTTCATCTCTCGAACAAATGAAAAATCGTCATGTTGTGTGCGATGCGCTTGCTGTACTTGCAAAGGATGATTTAGATTCAGTGCTGAATAAACTTCATGATGATAACTGGTATATTGTCAGAAACATAGTTTATGTACTTGGCCGTATAGCAGATTCCAGGGTACTGAGCCACATTAATAGTATTAAGGACCATAGAGAACCAAGAGTAAGAAAAGAGATAATCCATACTCTGTCTGAGATTAATAGTGATGAGGCAAAAAATATGCTTGTCTTATATCTTAATGACAGTGATAGTTCTGTACGAGTGTCAGCATTAAAAAGATTAACATTAATGGGACACAGAAAAGCAGTTTCGGAGATATTGCGGATAATCACTTCTGAGGCATTTGACAGGAGAGAGATATTTGAGAAAAAAGAGTTGTTTTATTCGCTCGCCGATCTAGGTTCTGAGGATCAATTGCCATTCTTGAAAGAGTTATTAATGAAGAAGTCACGGCTTTTTGGCAGAGCAAGAGTTGATGAGATGAGGTTACTTTCTGTTCATGCACTCAGGAAGATGAACGTCTCTGCCGCTACAGATATCATTAGAGAGGGAGCATCATCCTCTGATAAGGTTATAAGAAAGATATGTGAAGACGCACTTAGAAGCGCGGGGAGGAGGGATATATGACAAGCGGAATATTTGAAGAGAAAAAAGGATCTGCTGCAAAAGATTTCACAAATAATCTGTATAAACTTATCAGAACCGCTCAAATCCATGACTCCATAAATGTTGCAACCATTGCCGTATTGAAGAAGACGATGGAATCTATAAAGATACTGCTGGACAGGGGCGGCCAATTCTCCCTGAGACTATATCAGGAATCTCTATTTATAGATGATGAAAAAATAAGAGTAGATATTGAAAATTTTTTAGCCTGCACAACTCTCATGAATGAGATGAAGAAACTGAGTGTTGGTTCAATTTCATTCTCGCATCAATCAACCATAGATGAGCTCTGCAGGTTTATCTATGCCTTTAATAGTGTTGAATACAAATCTGCTGATCCATTCAAGGAGCTTGAGCACAAACTGACAGCTCAGGGCATTAATAACATTACGGTTGACAGGATCGAAAATGGTGATGTGGAAGATGGAATACACATAATTCAGGATTCTAAAGAAGTGGCAACAAACCTGTACTTCAAAACGCTCTCAGCCGTATCAGATGTAATGGACAGTGCAAAATTAAAGAACGCGGTGGGGATAAAAAAGACCAAAAGGATGATCCAATCAATGGTTGATCTGATTGTGCGGGAAGAAGCGACTGTCCTGGGGTTAACAACGCTGAGGTCTTATGATGAATATACATATAATCACTCAGTTAATGTATCTATTTTATCTATTGCTATAGGGCAGAGGCTCGGTTATGACAGAAAAGCGTTGAGTGATCTCGGCATGGCCACCCTTTTTCATGATATTGGGAAAATTGATCTCCCGCTTGAAGTCCTCAACAAGCCTTCAGAATTCACTCCAGAAGAGTGGAAGATTATGCGGACACACCCGATTAATGGCGTTAAAACACTCCTGAGACTGAAGGGACTTCAGGAACAAGCAATTAGAATGATATTATCAAGTTTTGAACATCATCTGAACTATGATCTTTCAGGTTATCCAAAGCTTGCATCAGCCAGGCGGGTCAGTCTGTTTGGCAGAATTACATCCATATGTGACTGCTATGATGCACTGACATCAGCAAGGGTTTATAATCGTTCACCACTGGTACCTGACAAGGCCCTTTCTTACATGATGAAAAAGAGTTCTATTGCCTTCGACCCCCTGTTATTAAAGATTTTTGTGAATGTAATAGGAATTTATCCTATCGGAACCATAGTACTTCTGAATACGCAAGAATTAGCAGTAGTTGTCAGGGCAAATGCAAATCCTGTTAATATTCATAAGCCGTGCATAAAGATTATAACGGACTCTCACGGAAATGAAACTGATGGGGAAACAATTGACCTGTCCTGGGAATCGAAAACAGCCATCGTCCAGTCTGTTGACCACAGAAAGTACGGCATAGAGGTTAGTAAATACTTCATTAGTTGAATATTATTTTTCTTCTAACAATCAAATTATCCGTGCTGCCCAATTATCCTTGACAAATAATAGTTACTTAGCGTAATATAGTATATCAGTAATAATTACTATTATTATGTCAGGAGGTGATATGGACGTACCAGAAAAGGTTGATTTCAAACTTAATACTCTTGGTCAGCTTTGCCCAATGCCTATCATACTAACATCAAAGAAAATGAAGGAAATGTCGCCGGGCGAGGTGCTTGAGGTGATTTCTGATGATGCAGGAATTAAGAAAGACATGCCGGCGTGGTGCAATACAACAAAGAACGAATTCATTGGACATGTTGAGGATAATATGGTGTTCAGGGTTTATGTAAGAAAGAAAAAGTAATTCATGCATCGTAATTCCAAGCAGAGGAAACTCATCCTGGAGGCTCTAAGGCAAAGCAAGCTCCATCCATCAGCAGACTGGGTATACAGAGAAGTTAAACGGAAGATACCTAACATTAGCCTTGGTACTGTATACAGAAATCTAAGGTTTCTTAAGGAGGCAGGTGAAGTTACAGAGATTTCATGTGACGGCAGTGAAGGCAGATATGATGGAAATCCGCATCTTCACTATCACATAACCTGCTATAAATGCGGGCAGATAAGAGATGTAGACAATATTATCCTGCACGACATTGAAGAAAAGGTAGCTGCATCAACTGGATTTAAAATAACTAATCATTGTGTCGGATTTGCAGGCATATGTAATGACTGCCAAAATGACACTCATTAACAAGGAGGGAAAAAACATGTCACACGAGGCAAAAAAGTTTGAATTAAAGGGTTTGGAAGGACTGACTGAAAGTCAGATTTCTCAGCACAGGGATATTCTCTATGTTGGCTATGTAAACAAGCTTAATGAGATAGAGGACAAGCTTAAGACTGCCGACCGCTCTAAGGCCAATCAGATATACAGTGAATATCGCGGCCTTAAGACAGATGAGACATTTGCATTGAACGGTGTCATTCTTCATGAATTATATTTTGAAAATATGGGAGGTAAAGGAGGAAATCCCGCGGGACAGATAGCAGAACTTATAAAAAGAGATTTTGGCAGTGTTGAACGTTGGATAGAGGATTTCAAGGCCTGCGGAATGGCCGTCAGGGGATGGGTTGTTCTTGCATACAACATATGGGATGGAAAACTGCATAACTATGGCGCTGATGCCCATAATTTCAATTTCCCGGCAATGGCATGGCCTTTGCTGGTAATGGATGTATACGAACATGCATACACTATAGACTATGGTGTTAAGAGACCCCCATATATAGATGTATTTCTGAAAAATATCAACTGGGAGGTTTCAAACAAAAGACTGGATCGTATCGCAAAGTTGATATAATACTCCCATAATCCTTCCCTCTCCGATTATGAGAGGGAAGGATTATGGGTTCTAAAATTCAAGTTTTCATAACGCACTTATATTTGCAGCTAATTGTTCAGCTAAACTCATAAAAACCCGGCTCTGTGGAGAAGCAACATCATCTGCAGTTACAGGCCTGCCTGCATCACCGCCCTCCCTTATTTTAAGGTCAATAGGAACCTCACCCAGGAAGGGTACATCCAGCTTCTGAGAGGCTGACTTCCCTCCACCGTGGCTGAATATGTCTGATCGGCCCCCGCAATGTGGGCACGAAAAGAAACTCATGTTCTCGACAACGCCAAGTATTGGGACATTGAGCTTTCTAAACATGGAAATTCCACGAACCACATCGAGAAGGGCCACATCCTGCGGCGTAGTAACAATGACTGCCCCTGTCAGCGGCACCTTCTGCGACAGGGTAAGCTGCACATCACCGGTTCCAGGCGGAAGGTCCATCAGGAGGTAATCAAGATCGCCCCATTCCACATCAGTAAGAAGCTGTTCAACGGCCTTCATAACCATAGGACCCCTCCAAATCAGGGGGGTATCCTCCGGAATCATAAACCCTATTGACATCAGACTGACCCCGTATTTTACGATCGGTATCAGCTTATCGCCACGTATCTCAGGCTTTTCAGTAACACCCATCATTATTGGGATACTGGGACCATAGATGTCTGTGTCCAGCAAGCCTACTTTTGCTCCCGTCTTCGCCATTGCGACAGCAAGACTTACACTTACAGTTGATTTACCAACCCCGCCCTTTCCACTTGCAACTGCCACGATATTTTTCACTCCGGGCAGTATCTCTTCATTACCGGGCATCCTGTGAGAAGACACATTGGATGTCACTTCCACTCTGACCTCTGCAACACCTTCAATCCGTTTAACTGCCTCTTCAGCCGCCTCCTTTAACTGAGCCTTCATAGGACAGGCAGGCGTCGTCAGCTCAAGCTCAAAAGAGACCTTGCCCTCCTCTATTTTCAAATTCTTAACAAATCCCAGAGAGACCACATCCTTTTTAAGATCTGGGTCTTCAACACTCCTCAATGAATTAAGTACTTGTCCTTCAGTAACTAACATACTCCCCCCTTGGTTTAGCGTTAACATTACAGAAAGTATAAGATTTATCTATTATTATATTACACAAAGACGTGGGAAATTACTATGACTAAAGTCATAAGTAACACAGATTGGTCTGGTTATGATAATCTTTTAAAATGAACCCCTGACGCCGAATCCAATGAAATCTCTATCCAGCATGTAATAGGGGACCAACCGGTCTTCTCCGGTAAGAACACGTACTGCATTCAAAGATGTATGCGTAAGTGCAACCATAAAGATCTTGTCCCTGTCTATCCCGGTAGTCTCGGAAATCCCGATAGGGTCAAACCTTGCATTTTTATAAGGAGCAATATAGAAGGCATAAGTTGAATACCATAAGAAATCTGTCATACTGAAGAACATAAGCGCCTGGTTGTACGTCGTATTATTCTCTCTGTATTTTCTAAGCGCAAATTCAAAAGTATAACTCGACGCCACTTCACCTGCCATGTGATAACCTGGTTTAGCCTTATTTTCTATCTCTGTAACTGTACTCAGGCCAAGAAAAAAACTATTATTTTCCTTAGTAAAGAAATTAAGTGTATTACCCTCAGCGCCTGCCTGATTGGCTATGACATAGTGTCCTGTTTCGTGTATGCCAAGATTTGTAAGGAAGGCCAGCCCAATTAAGGGGATATCTTTTAGATCTGCCGCTGATACCCTTGAAGAACACATTAATGTGATAATAATACATATTGATACAGCTGCAATTTTACACTTCACCTCTATACCCGCCTGAGTTGTCTGTTTAACATCAATATAATTATCGGCGTTCAAGCTCGGCGTCTTAATATGCAAGCTTTTGATGATGAAATGCCATTAAGGTTTTACTCTGCAACTCCGAATGAATTCTAAGTCTTAACATTCTGAATAATCTGATAACCTTACATCAAGAGGGCTCAACTATGAAGATTAATGAAATGAACAACAATGCCTCACTTCAGATAAACAATAATTCTTTGGGTAAAATTGGCCGGAAAAGGAGTGGATTCTCATTAAGCCTTTATGTTAATGGTCAGTCTGAACAGGTCACGGTTAAGATCATAGACAATAAATCTAAAGAAACCATACGCGAGATAACATCTCATGAGTCGCAAGATATTTCTTCTCAGATATACGATATTGCTGGACGATTATATAACGAAAAGGCATGAATCCTCAAAACCTCACTCTTGATGCCTTACAATTCAGGAATCCAACCGGCGCTATCACATAGTGACATTTCACATCCTTAGAGCAGAACAAAATAAGTATTACTTCATTACTATACTTAACCTTGCTCCATCACCATTATTAGATTCTTCCTGAACCTGTTGTCATCTTCTCTGCGTCTGGCCTTCGGCCCTTTTACTCGTCTGCCTCCCCTTCTCTGCCTGGCGGAGGCATGTCTCCTTTCGAGAAGTGAATCCATTGCATGCACTGTATAGATCAGCCCTGAAGGAGACAGGGCAAAAACACCATTACCAAGCACTAAGGACGCTAAACCAAAATCGGAAGTCACTACAATATCCCCTGATGACGCTTTGTTAACTATTGCCATGTCAACGGCCTGAAATGATGAATCCACTCGTAAGACTGACATGCCATCCAGCTCATAAATATTATGGGCCATACTGACAACCATGATGATGTTAATTCCGCGCTTATGTGCCTCTTCGTAAATTATATCCCTTACCGGACAAGAGTCTGCATCAACAAATATCTGCATAATGTAACATTTACCATCCTGTTACGGGTAAAGTCCCCGCGCCAAATGAGCATCAGCAAGTCTTTTGAGTGAAATTGCCATAGACGCCACCCTCATATCTATATTCTCGGAGAGTGAGTAGCTCAATACCCTGTTAAATGCAGTAATTATAATGTCCCTGAGTTTTTCGTTTATCTCCTTCTCCTTCCAGAAATATTTCTGCAAACCCTGAACCCATTCAAAATACGAGACGATGACCCCACCTGAATTGGCAAGTATATCAGGGATAACGAATATTCCCCTGTTTTTTAATATCCCGTCTCCTTCAATAGTAGTAGGATTATTCGCCCCTTCTACAACTATCCGGCATCTTAACCTGTGAGCATTATCTCCCCTGATCTGCCCTGAGATTGCTGCCGGGATTGCAATTGTACAGTCTGACTCAAGAAGTTCTTCGTTTGTAATCATGTCGCCGTCAGGGTAACCCTCTAATGTATGCCTGGCCTTTTTATAGGCAATTACATCAGTTATATTCAAACCACTGCCGTTATAAATACCACATCCGGAATCACTGACCGCTATAACCCTGATTCCGGTTTCCACCAGAAAACGTGAAGCATAGGAACCTACGTTTCCAAATCCCTGAACTACGGCCGTAGCGCCTTCACACTTAATTCCCAGATGTTTCATGGCCTCAATAGCTACATAAACGACTCCCCTTCCAGTCGCCTCATCCCTCCCCAGAGAACCGCCTATACAAACAGGCTTTCCTGTTACAACTCCCGGGACAGAATATCCCCTCTGGTGGCTGTAAGTATCCATCATCCATGCCATGACATTCTCATTGGTTCCAACGTCAGGCGCCAGTATATCATGGTCAGGACCGATAAAAGGAAATATCTCTGCAGTATAGCGTCTTGTGAGGCGTTGCAACTCTTTCCGTGAAATTTTCTTTGGATCGCACCTTATACCCCCCTTAGCTCCACCATATGGCAATCCAGCCAGCGAACACTTCCATGTCATATTCATTGCGAGCGCCGCCACTTCACCAAGACTTACATCAGGATGGTATCGAACACCTCCCTTGGTAGGACCGAGAGCAGAATCATGCTGGACCCTGAATCCCTGAAAGACGTGAACATCACCGTTGTCCATCCTGATAGGCATTGTGACGCAGAGGGCCCTTTGAGGAAGTCTTAGTCTCTTCCAAATATTCGGGTCAAGACAAAGCCACTCAGCAGCAGAATCAAACTGGGCAAGGACATCCCTGTATGAAGGTGTGTTGAATTCTAATGGAATTTCTATCATCTCATTATCCCTGACTAATCTCCATCCCATCATACGCCAGTTCAATACCTGACGGAAGTTCGTGATTGACTTTATGGTGATCAAATGCATGGGAAAGGTGTGTGAGTAGTGCCCGCTCCGGCTTCAGCTCCTTTATTACATCTATGGCCTGTGCAAGTCCATAGTGCTTTGCATGAGGCTGGTAACGGGTCGCATCCAATATAAGAAGTTTAGTTCCTATCAATAACTTTTTTGTATCATCAGGAATTCCACTGCAGTCAGTAAGGTAAGAGACATCATTTATCCTGAACCCAAGTATGGTTGACTCTCCATGAAATATCTTTAATGGTAATATCCTCAGACCGTACAAAGAAAATTCGCTGTCAACAATATTAACCTCGAGTCTCGGGACCCAGTCACGTCTGGCGGAGCCATCGAAAATATAACTGAATTTATGGCGTATAACTTCCATAGTATCAAGACCTCCATAACACGGGATAGGATTACCCTGGATGTGATTAAAGCTTCTGAGATCGTCAATACCATGGATGTGGTCAGCATGAGCATGCGTAAAAAGAACGGCATCTACCCTTTCTACACGGTTTGCCAGGGCCTGGGATCGTAAGTCTGTCGTTGTGTCAACCAGTAAATATTTATCACTTGGAATTTCCCTTTCAAATCCCCCCTTACCCCCCTTTTCTAAAGGGGGGAGTCGTATTTCCCCCTTTGAAAAAGGGGGATTAAGGGGGATTTCAGCAGTTATGAGTATTGAGGACCGCGTCCTCTTGTTCCGCGGGTCGTCTGACTTGCAAACATCACATTTACAACCAATTACAGGCACGCCCGTAGAAGTACCTGAGCCGAGAAACAGGACTTTCATTATCCCCATGCACTATCCTGAAGTACCAGCCTTTCCACAGGTTTTCCGTTTTCAATATGCTGATCTAATATTTCATTAACGTTTTCAGGTTTGACCCCCTGATACCATACAGCGTCAGGATAGACAATTACAATCGTTCCGGCGCTGCACACACCTACACACGTAGAGCCGCTAAGCACAACCTTGCCAAACAGATTTCTCTTCTCCATCTCTTCAGCAAATTTCATTACAACGGGTTGTGCCCCCCTCTCCCCGCAGGAACCCTTCGGGTGACCCGGTGGGCGGGTGTTTGTGCAGACAACAATGTGGTATTTCGGCTTTGGCATTTATTTTCCTCCTCTTTTAAAATATAGAAAAATACGTTAACCTATACGAAGGCTTACTGTCAAGTGCAGCACTTAAACGCTGGAGTCCAGGGCTTTTACAAACCAGATCGAAAGGATTTAATATGAAATTTTCTAAAAACGATATATTAACTCTGATGCAAGGCAAGGCATACCGACCTCTCCTGCTGACAGAACTCATGAGAGTTCTCTCTGTTCCAAAGAAACGGAATGAGGCGTTCTCTGATACATTGGAAAAGATGCTGCATGACGGTTTGATAGTAAAAATACGGGGTGACCGCTACGGCCTTCCTCAGAAGATGAATCTTGTCACAGGTGTCCTTCAGGGACATGCGGACGGATATGGGTTTGTTATCTCCGGCACAGAAGGAGAACCGGATGTGTTTATCCCGCGCAGAAACATGATGGGGGCAATGCATAATGACAAAGTAGTGGCAAGGATTGAGGCATCAGGGAGAGATGGCAAGAAGGAGGGGCGAATTATCCGGGTGCTTGAGAGATTTCACAAAAAAATTGTCGGGCGTTTTGAGAGGGGTAGGAATTTTGGTTTTATTATTCCGACGGATAAAAAAATCTGCTATGACCTCTTTATCGCACCCAAATATATCATGGGGGCTAAAGATGGTGATATGGTGGTAGCAGAAATCACATCTTATCCGCAGAGTGCAAGAAACCCTGAGGGCGAGATAATAAAAATTCTTGGCAAATCAACGACGCCGGGTATTGACACAGAGGTCATTATTGAAGAGTACGGACTTCCGGCCAGGTTTACTCCGGAGATACTTTCAGAGGCAGAATCACTGCCTGACGAGGTTACAGAACATATGTTGCAGGGACGGCAGGACCTCCGCAGTCTGCGGACAGTAACTATTGACGGGGAAAGGGCAAAGGATTTTGATGATGCGGTCTCGATAGAAAAAACTGCTGATGGTAAGTTCATCCTTTGGGTCCACATTGCAGATGTCAGCCACTATGTCGAGTGGGATTCTCCCCTTGATAAGGAGGCATACTCACGCGAGACAAGCGTTTACCTGCCTGACCGTGTCATCCCGATGTTCCCGGAAAAGCTGTCCAACCATATATGCAGTCTGAACCCGAAAAAAGACCGTCTTACCCTGACCGTGGAGATGCTATTCGACCATAATGGAACACGTACAGGTTACAAGATATATGAGAGTGTTATAAACAGCAATGGCAGGATGACTTACACTGATGTAAAAAAAATAGTTGTAGATAAAGATCAGGAACTGATATCACGGTATGAATCACTTGTTGACATATTTCTCCTCATGAATGAGCTCTGTCTTATTATGCGATCCAAACGGATGAAGCGCGGAAGTATAGATTTTGATTTACCTGAACCGGAGATAATTCTGGATCTTCAGAGCAATACTATAGATATTATCAAATCAGAACGTAATATTGCACATCAAATAATAGAAGAGTTCATGATCGCTGCCAACGAGACGGTTGCACAGCATATGTCGGGAAAACCTATACCATCCATCTACAGGGTGCATGAACCTCCTGACGAGGATAAGATATCAGAATTCAATGAGTTCATCTCAGAAATAGGATACAGCCATAAGCTTATGTTCGAAAATCCCAAGACGTTTCAGAGATTGCTGCATAAGTTAACGGGAAAACCAGAAGAGGTATTAATTAATAAGCTTCTTTTGCGTAGTATGAAACAGGCAAGATACTCGATAGATAACATCGGTCACTTCGGTCTTGCGTCACAACATTACACTCATTTTACCTCGCCAATCCGCAGATACCCTGACCTTATCATCCACCGGCTGGTTAAAGAGACTATTAAACGGCGCTACCTTAAAAAAGACATGAAGCAGCATCTTGACACCATATTGGCTGAGATAGCACGCCAGACATCAGCACGGGAACGTAAGGCAATGGATGCAGAAAGGGATGTAATAGAACTGAAGAAACTTCAATATATGCAGAGCAGGACCGGAACTGAATATGACGGGGTAATCTCGGGAGTCACTGCATTTGGTTTCTTTGTTGAACTGAAGGAAATACTTGTGGAGGGGCTCGTCAGAGTAACGTCAATGTATGACGACTTTTACAGATTTGATGATAAAGGTCACAGACTTCTGGGAGACAGGTCCCAAAAGATTTTCAGGCTTGGAGACAGTGTCCGTGTACGTGTGGAGAAGGTCAACATGGAGAATAGAAAGATAGACTTCACTATAGTATAATGCTAAAATATTTTTATGAAATTAAAAAAGGAACGGGTGGCAATCCTGGCGACTAATATCATCGAAGGACTTTTGAAGAGCGGTTTGATTGTACCATCCGTCCCACGGGAAGAACTTATAAAAAAGATTGAAAATACAATAACCGGTGATCTGATGATAGAAGAGAAACTTAATGAAGAGGTTCGGGAGATACTTAAAAGCCACTCAAAGCAGCTTGAAAAGGAGAGTGTGAATTATCAGAGAATGTTTCAGATGGTCAAAGACAGACTTGTTAAGGAAAGGGGAATTATTCTTTAGCATGACACTGAGCGAAGACAAAATAAACCACCTGTCACACCTTATATTAAACAGCCTTAAAAATATTCCTGTTACATTAAATGGAGATGAGGTCACTACCTTACGGGAAATAAAGCGGCTGATTGCCTCAGAAGTCCATCTCGATCAGGAAGTAGATGCCATTGTGAGAAAGAAACTCGCCGTATACACTATGAAGATTGCCGAAGGAACTCCTGACTGGAACCACCAGTACAACCGTTTTTTTGAAGAAGAGATGAAAAAACGACGGAGATAAGCGGATAATCAGTATTGATTATCTTATTCGTCAATATCTTTATCATAGAACCTTCCCTTTATCTCATTAAACTTAGCATATTGCTTTGGGAACATGGTCTTAAGCCTGGACATTTTCCGCCTTATGAATGAGCTTGACCGTGAAAGAAAAACTAACCCGATGATAAATGGGACAAAACCAGGAAAAAATGGAAGCAGGAAGCCTAACAGTCCAATAACTACTAATACGGAACCTGTGGCAAAACAGATAGAGCGTTTAACCATAACCTACTGAATGTCTATTTCTGCTATTGTAATATTTTTATCCACTATATTGAAACTGCCGATCTTTGTTTC
Source organism: Nitrospirota bacterium (assembly GCA_020846775.1). Lineage (NCBI taxonomy): Bacteria > Pseudomonadati > Nitrospirota > Nitrospirota bacterium. The sequence goes on along the minus strand of JADLDG010000100.1, from coordinate 28,659 downwards.
CTTGCTGTCATTTATCGAGATAATAATATAGACCGCTTCAGGATAGTAGGCGAGTTCAACATCTGTTCGTGAAGGTAAGGCAGGATGGTTGGGATGAGAATGGTATATAGCCTTCAATTCTATCCCAAGACTCCTCATCTCTTTAAAAACCTTCATCTGCTCAGCCGGGTCCATAAGGTAAGTTACTTTGGATTTGTCAATATTTCTCATGCGGTAGATGTGTGTTGCCTCATCACCCTTACCTCCAAGTATTCCGCAACACTCAAGGGGAAAATCAGTCTTTGCATGTTCAAGCATGGCACTGGAAATATTGGAAGGAACTTTTAGCATAATAAATAGGGACAGCGACTATTTATTTGAAATATAATAAATAGTCGCTGTCCCTATTTATTATATTTTAAGTGTGCAGCTCTGCTCGTAGTCCATCAACTCAGTAATCTTTTGCTCTTTTCCGCACAGGAAGCAGTTGGGGTCTTTCTGGGTCTTTACCTTGAGAAACTTCATACCAAGGGCATCATAAATCAACAAGTGAGACGCAAGCGAACTACCCATTCCAAGCACTTCCTTAACTGCCTCAGTCGCCTGGATTACTCCGACAGTACCGGCAAGTACGCCAAGGACACCGGCCTCCTGACAACTTGGCACAAGACCAGGTGGTGGCGGCTCAGGATAGAGACACCTGTAGCATGGATGACCATCATGAGGCTTAAGCGTAGTCACCTGCCCTTCAAACCGGAAGATACTACCGGATATAAGTGTTTTTTTACTAAAAAAACATGCATCATTTACAAGAAACCTTGTGGGAAAGTTATCTGACCCGTCAAGCACAAGGTCATAATCCTTGATTATATCCATTATATTTGCCGAAGATAACCTCTCCCTGTAAGGAATAACCTTAACATCAGGATTTATGGCCTCTAAAGTCATCTTTGCTGATTCTACCTTAGGCTTATCAATTGTCTTCATCGAATGCAGGATCTGTCTCTGAAGATTCGACATGTCAACAACATCGTCATCTATTATTCCGATAGTGCCAATTCCAGCTGCAGCAAGATACAAGGCTACAGGTGATCCAAGTCCTCCTGCACCGGTAATAAAGACTTTAGATTCACAGAGCTTCTCCTGCCCCTTACCTCCAACCTCAGAAAGGATAATGTGCCTGCTGTAGCGCTTAATCTGATCCTCAGTAAAATCCATTAATCATCTTCCCTCTCTTGCCAGTAGTTGACGCTCAAAAATGTCCTGACGCCGCATGACCCGTTGCAATTGACTTCAGCGCAACGGGTACACCGCCTTTTTCAGCGTCAACTACTCGATAATATTTCTCTCTATAGGCTCTACCTTCACGCCCTTTGCCCTCAGGGATTCAACGGCCTTCTCTATCTCTGCGGAATCACCTTCCAACTCAAGCTCAACCCAACCTGTCTTCTCCCTTACATCCGCCCTTCTTACATTGGTAACAACATTAAATTCGCGGCCTAACTGGTAGATGATTGGCTCCGTAATCTTATCCTCCGGAAAATTAATTCTTATCCTGTAATGTGACATCCGTCTATCCTCCGGCTATGGCAGGGACAATAGAGACCTCATCACCATCTGAGAGGACCGTATCACTGCCCTGTTTAAATCTTATATCCTCTTCATTAACATATATATTCACAAACCGCCTCAGGTTTCCTGCCTCGTCACAAAGCCTATCTTTAATCCCGGGATACCTTACTTCAAGGTCCCCAAGCATCTCCCCTATTGTGTTCCCTGATACATCAACCTCTCCCAACCCGTCGGTTAATCTACGCAGCGGCGTTGGAATCCTAACCTTAATTGCCATGTTCCACCTCTTATGTTTTTCCCCTGATGTTCAACGACTTTTCAAATGAGTCCATAGAAGGATCAATCCTTACAACATCCCCGACAGCGTTTATTACAGCCTCCTGAGTCTTGAGGCCATTACCTGTGACATAGGCTACTACGGTTTCATCCCGGGGAATTAGCCCCTTCATGGCTAACTTCTTTAAGACTGCTATGGTGACCCCGCCGGCTGTCTCGGCAAATATCCCCTCTGTTCTCGCAAGGAGCTTAATACCATCAACGGTCTCTGCGTCAGAGACTGCCTCAATATTACCCTTACTCTCATGCACGGCCTTAAGGGCATAATATCCATCTGCAGGGTTGCCAATCGCTATAGATTTGGCAATAGTATTCGGTTTAACAGGTTTAATAAAATCCCTGCCTTCTTTAAAAGCAGAGGCTACCGGTGAACAACCTTCGGCCTGAGCTCCATTCACCCTGGTAGGCACACTGTCTATCAACCCGAGGTTCTTAAACTCATTAAAACCCTTCCATATCTTTGTCAACAATGATCCTGATGCCACCGGAACAACTACATGCTCTGGCGCCTTCCACCCGAGTTGCTCGGCTGTTTCAAATGCGAGTGTCTTTGAGCCCTCGGCATAATATGGTCTGATATTAATGTTAACAAATGCCCAATTGAACTCTCCCGCCACCTCACTGCACAATCTGTTCACATCATCATAATTTCCGTTCACTGCAACTACTGTAGGAGCATATATAAGGCTTCCCAGTATCTTACCTGCCTCAAGGTCACCCGGTATAAATACGTAACACTTTAGTCTGGCCTCAGCCGCATGGGCTGCCACAGAGTTAGCGAGGTTTCCTGTTGAAGCGCACGCAACAGCGGTAAAGCCTAGTTCCCTGGCCCGTGTAATGGCCACTGCTACGACCCTGTCTTTAAATGAAAGTGTGGGGTGGTTTACAGTATCATTCTTAATATAGAGTTTTTTCAAGCCAAGCTCTTCACCAAGATTCCTTGCCTCAATCAGAGGTGTAAAGCCGGCGTACAAACCAACCGTTGGCGGACCTTCAACAGGAAGAAGATCGGCATATCTCCAGAGACTACCGGGGCCGTTTTCTATTCGTTCCCGGCTGATGTGCTTTTTGATCTCATCGTAATTATAATCAACTTCGAGGGGACCAAAACAGAACTCACAAACGTGCAATGCAACAGCCGGATACAACTTCCCGCACTCCCTGCATTTAAGCCCTTTTATTTTTTGTTTTAAGGTATCAGATGTTGCAGACTTCTTGTTCATAATCTATCAATTCTTTAATCGTGGGATTTTCACCGCATACCGGGCACTTTAGATTTCTCTTAATCTTGATTTCCCTGAATTCCATCTTGCTGGCATCGAAGGTCATCAATCTGTCTTTGAGTGGTTCCCCGATATTCAATATTAATTTTAACACCTCTGTTGCCTGTATAGTCCCCACTACCCCGGCAAGCACACCAACCACTCCAGCCTCCTGACAAGTCGGTATCAGACCAGGGGGAGGCGGGCTATTAAAAACGCACCTGTAGCAGGCGGTCTCATGGGGTACAATAGACATAATCTGGCCGACAAACCTCAATATCCCGCCATGTACGAGCGGCTTACCAGTAAAGACGGCTGCATCATTAGCTAAAAATTTTGCCGGAAAATTATCAGTGCCATCCAGAATAACATCATACTCTTTAAAAAGGCTTAATGCATTATGAGAGGTCAGGAGTTCATGATATGTTTTTACCTCTACATCCGGATTTAACGCCTCGATTTTCTCCTTTGCAGAAATTACCTTTGGCTTATCAATGTCGGATGTCTGATGGATTATCTGCCTCTGTAAATTTGAGAGATCAACGACATCACCATCAATTATACCAAGAACTCCGATACCCGCAGCGGCAAGATAGTATGCCGCTGGTGAACCGAGTCCACCGGCGCCAATTACCAATACCCTGGATTGGCCTATCTTCTTCTGCCCCTTCCCTCCAACCTCAGGCAGGATTATATGCCTGCTGTACCGCTTTATCTGATCGTCAGTGAAGCCCAATCATTTCCTCCAATCACAAGTTCCCAAGTTGACGTTCAAAAATGCACAGTTGCAAGGAAGGATATCAAATTTTAGGCGAGGCGTACTTTTTCGTACGTTGAGCCTTAAATTTAATGTCCTGACGCCGCAAATGGGTATTTTTCAACGTCAACTACATTCTGAAATATTTTTCTATGCTTATATATCTTTCCCCTGTATCACACAACACAGTAACAACATTTTTCCCTGCCCCTAATTTCTTTGCAACTTTCATGGCGGCAAAAACATTTGCACCGGATGATATACCAACCATAAGCCCTTCTTCTTTAGAAAGCAACTTTGCTGTTTCGAATGCCTCATCATCAGTTACCGGTATAATCTCATCAATTATATCCCTGTTTAAGACACTGGGTATAAAACCTGCCCCGATCCCCTGGATCTTATGCGGCCCTGGAGAACCCCCTGATATAACAGGTGATGATGCAGGTTCAACTGCTACGATTTTGATATCCTTTTTCAGCCCTTTAAGAACCTCGCCAACCCCTGTAATAGTGCCGCCAGTACCTACAGCAGCCACAAACGCATCTACCTTTCCATTCATGACATCCCATATCTCAGGAGCTGTAGTTTTTCTGTGTGACTCCGGATTTGCCGGATTTGAGAACTGGTCCGGCATAAAATATCCGGGGTTTTCCTTCAAGAGTCTCTCAGCTTCTATAATAGAACCCTTCATTCCATCTATAGCAGGTGTCAATACTACCTCAGCCCCAAAAGATGAGAGTAGTCCAAATCTCTCTGTACTCATACTCTCAGGCATGACTAAAATAGCCTTATAACCTTTAACTGCTGCTACAAGGGCTAAGCCAATCCCGGTATTACCACTTGTCGGCTCGATTATAGTATCACCAGGGTGAAGCTTTCCTGACTTTTCCGCTTCCTCAATCATGCTTAAACAGATACGGTCTTTTATACTTCCGCCAGGATTAAATAGTTCCATTTTGGCATACACATTCCCGCCATCGAGGCCGGGGATCTTATTTATCCTGACCATGGGAGTATTACCTATAAGATCAATCGCATTGTTGTAAATTTTCTTACTCATATAAGCCTCCTCCCATGAAATAGAGAAATTCTATCTCATCACCATCCTTTAATTGTGTAGTGCCATAATCGTCCCGCTCGATCATCTTAGAATTTACTTCGACAGCTACCATCCTCGGCTCTATATTTCTTTCCTTTAAAACATTCAAAACCGAAACTGCTTCCGTTTCCTCATCCTTGCCATTAATCCTGATTCTCATTGCTCACAACCCCTCCTCAAAGATTATATAAAATAGCAGGAAAGCTTCAAAGTTGTCAAGTATTTGTACACCAAAATATGTTGACAAGTACAAATTAAAGTGTTAGTCATTAATGTAGCATACTTTTTCAAAGGAGGTGATAATTTCTCAGGAAAACTTAATTAATTTACATTCTCAGGAGGTGTATTATGGAATCAAAGGTTAACACAACGTCGGAAAGAATACTGACGTTGGTTAAGGAAAAGGGTTACATATCATTTTCAGAGTTAGAAGTAAGCCTGGATGACTCATATAATGTAATTTTTCTTGCGATTGATAAATTAGTACGGGAAAACAAAATCAACCTCGAACGAAATCGAACAGACTATCTCCTGTCCACCCACAATTTCGGTACAATAGTAAGTGACATCAGTATAGATAAAGTCCTGACGCATTAAGGAAGTATATTGCAGGCCTTAAAACCTATCTACTAACCAGTGTATGGGTATGTATTGCGTCTTTCACTGGCTTTATGATATTTTATCCTATGATCAGGAAACCTGCTGTCGCCGGCTACTTTTATGATGGCTCACCTGATGGGTTAAGAAATCAGGTAGAGAACTATGTAAGCTCAGATGCTGACCGTATCAAATCCATCGGAGTGCTTTCACCTCATGCGGGACTCATATACTCTGGCGCCGTAGCAGGGTCAGTGTTCTCCAGGGTTATCCTCCCCGATACTTTTATACTTGTTGGCCCAAATCATACTGGCAGGGGTGCATCTGTATCTATATTTATCGAAGGTGACTGGTCTATGCCTAACGGGTCTGTTGCGATAGATTCCGAACTCGCAAGGGCTATTGAGGTAAGGTCAAGGTATGCATCTGAAGATTATGATGCACATACAGGAGAACATAGTCTTGAGGTACAAATACCATTCATTCAGTATTTCACCAGGAATTTCAAAATTGTCCCTGTTACAATGATGAGTACAACACTTGAAGTATGCAGGGAAGTAGGTGCAGCGATAAGTCATGCTATCAAGGAAACAAAGAAGGACGTCCTCATAGTAGCAAGCTCTGACATGACTCATTATGAATCTGGCAAATCTGCAATGGAAAAAGATCAGAAGGCAATCAAAAAAATACTCGCCCTGGACCCCGCCGGACTGCATCACACTGTAAAGGAAAACGGCATTACCATGTGCGGATTCGCACCGGCAGTAACTATGCTTTACGCTGCATTAGAACTGGGCGCAACCAAAGCAACCCTCGTAAAATATATGAACTCAGGAGACGTAAGCGGCGACTATGATCAGGTAGTCGGTTATGCAGGGATGATAATAAGCTGAGCCCGCACTATCCCATCTGTCCAAACTCATACTGCAATATGGACAACGCAACGATAGGTGCTGTCTCAGAACGGAGTATGAGATTGCCAAGTGACACAGAGGTGAATCCAACTTTCACTGCAATGTCAACCTCTTCACGGGACAGGCCTCCTTCAGGACCGATAAGTATAATGACTTTTTTTACAATATCCTTAATCTCCTTGATGCCCCTTATGACCTCCTTTATCCCCCTCTTTTTTTCTCCTTCATAAAGCATAAGGTTTAAGTCACCTTTTTTGAATGATGCCATATAGTCATGAAATGAGATTGGAGGTGATATCTCCGGCAGATCCAGACGGTTTGATTGCTGGGCCGCTTCGAGGGCGATCTTTTTCCAGCGTTTTAACTTGTCTTCCACCCGACTCTTATCTATCCTGACGACCGACCTGTCAGATATTACGGGAGCAATAGCCTTAACACCAAGTTCTGTAGACTTTTGAATAATAAAATCCATTTTGGGTCCTTTTGGAACTGACTGGACTAAATAGATAGAAATTGCAGTGTCTTTGTGTCGGCTTGTTGTTTCAATTATTTCACCTATGAACAAATCCTTACCAATGTGGGTAGCAAGGACCCCATATTTAGTCCCTTCCTCGTCAACGCAATATATCATCTCGCCAATCTCAATACGCAATGAGTCGCGCAGGTGCTTTAATAGTTCACCCGTTATGCTGATGTTATTTTCTTTTAACTGATTTTTTTTGATGAAGAATACAGACAAGGCTATTTGCTAAAATATATCCTTTACCTTTTGAAAGAAACTACCGCTTCCCGTATTTATTTCCTCACCGGAAATCCTTGCATACTCTTCGAGAAGTTCTTTTTGTCTTGGGGTGAGCTTCTTTGGAATTTGAACATCTACTTCTACAATCTGATCACCGGTACCATAACCCCTAAGGTCAGGAATTCCTTTGCCTTTAATACGCAGTGTACTTCCCGGCTGAGTCCCGGGCGGAACATTTAGGGATACTTCACCTTTTAAAGTTGGGACTTCTATCTTAGAGCCAAGGGCGGCCTGAACAAAACTTACAGGGATACTGCATAAAACATCATTCCCCTCTCTCACAAAAAACGGGTGTTCTTTTACTGTAATAACAACGTAAAGATCTCCGGATGGCCCCCCCTCTATGCCTGCTTCACCCTCATTGGACAGCCTTAACCTTGACCCCGATTCAACACCTGGAGGAACTTTTATGGACAGCGTACGATCCTTCTGAATCCTCTTTCTGCCATGACATTTATCGCATGGGTCGGTAACGAGACGTCCTTCACCATTACAGTGGGAACATGTCCTTGCAAGTGTAAAAAAACCCTGCTGAAATCTAACCTGACCGGTCCCTTTGCAGGTTGGACATGTCGAGACTTTGGTGGAAGACTTTGCCCCTGTGCCATCACAAGAAGTACATGTCTCCATCCTGGGTATATTTATCTTTGATTCATGGCCAAACGCTGCCTCTTCAAATGATATTTCAAGGTTGTACCTTAGATCGGCACCCTTCTGAGTGCGCCTCCCCCTCCTTGTGCCGGCGCCGAAAAAGTCTTCGAATATGTCCTCAAAGATATCACCAAAACCGCCAAACCCTTCGCCTCCTCCAAACCCTGCCCCACCCATACTATGTCCAAACGAATCATACTTTCTACGCTTGTCCGGATCACTCAATATTTCATAAGCCTCATTTGCCTCTTTAAACTTCTCCTCTTCCTCTTTATTCCCCTGCGTCTTATCAGGATGAAAGCGATGAGCAAGTTTACGATAGGACTTCTTTATATCTTCACTGGATGCATCCCTTCCAACACCCAGCACTTCATAATAGTCTCTCTTAGTGGACAATTCTTAATTACTCCAATATATCCGGTATATTACTTCTTGTCTTTATCCACTTCTTCAAAATCAGCATCAACAACATCTTCTTTTGGCTTACCCTCTGATCCCGATTCTGCCCCTTCACCATGCCCGCCGGCACCAGAATCAGTACCTTCACCTGCCTGCTGCGCAGATGCCTTCTTATACATTTCCTCTGCAAGCTTGTGTGACACAGTGTTTAATTCCTGTATGGCATTCTTTATCGAGTCAACATCATCTGATTCCAATGCCTTTTTCGTTTTATCAATTGCGGCCTGGATACTCGTCTTTTCATCCGCTGATACCTTGTCTCCAAATTCAGCCAGTGACTTCTCAACAGAATATATTACATTATCCGCTTCATTTCTGGCCTCTACAAGCTGTTTCTTCTTCTTATCTTCCTCCGCATGAGACTCTGCATCCCTGACCATCTGTTTAATTTCATCCTCATTTAATCCGCTTGATGCAGTGATCCTGATTGACTGCTCTTTTCCTGTAGCCTTGTCCTTAGCAGAAACATGGACAATACCGTTTGCATCAATGTCGAAGGTCACTTCAATCTGGGGAATGCCGCGCGGCGCTGACGGGATACCCATGAGTTCAAACATCCCAAGCATTTTATTGTCTGCAGCCATCTCCCTTTCACCCTGACAGACTTTTATCGTAACCGCCGTCTGACTGTCTGCGGCAGTTGAAAATATCTGACTCTTCTTTGTAGGGATTGTGCTGTTTCTCTCGATCAACTTTGTAAATACCCCGCCAAGTGTCTCAATACCAAGGGAAAGTGGCGTTACGTCAAGAAGAAGGACATCCTTGACCTCCCCCTTCAATACCCCTCCCTGTATTGCTGCCCCGACAGCAACAACCTCATCTGGATTTACACCTTTGTGCGGCTCTCTTTCAAAAAAGTCACGAACCACTTTCTGCACCTTTGGCATCCTCGTCTGTCCGCCGACTAATACAACCTCATTTATCTCTTTTGCAGTAACACCTGCGTCCTGCATGGCCCTGCGACATGGGACCACGGAACCTTCTACCAGATCATCAGTAAGTTGTTCCAGTTTTGACTTAGTAAGCTTCATCGTAAGATGCTTGGGCCCTGATGCATCAGCGGTAATAAAAGGCAGGTTGATATCTGTCTCCATAGAAGACGACAACTCTATCTTCGCCTTTTCAGCAGCCTCTTTTAGTCTCTGAAGAGCCATCTTATCATTTCTCAGATCAATCCCCTGATCCTTCTTGAATTCATCAGCCATCCAGTCAATAATCCGCAGGTCAAAGTCGTCACCTCCAAGGTATGTATTACCGTTAGTTGATTTGACTTCAAAAACTCCTTCTCCAATCTCAAGGATTGAAACATCAAAAGTACCGCCGCCAAGATCATAAACAGCAATCCTCTCATCCTTTTTCTTATCCAGTCCATATGCAAGTGATGCTGCGGTTGGTTCGTTTATGATTCTCAGCACATTGAGACCAGAAATGCGCCCTGCATCTTTTGTAGCCTGCCTTTGACTATCGTCAAAGTACGCAGGAACAGTTACTACAGCCTCTGTAACTGTCTCTCCCAGGTAATCTTCTGCAGTCTGCTTCATCTTTTGCAGGATCATTGCTGATATCTCAGCAGGGCTGTATACCTTACCCCTTGCCTCGACATGTGCATCACCATTCGGCGCCTCAACTATCTTGTATGGAAGCCGCTTCTTTGCCTCACTTACCTCCTGGGCATTAAACTTGCGGCCGATTAACCTCTTTATTGAAAATATCGTGTTTTCCGGATTTGTTATTGCCTGACGTTTGGCTATAGCCCCAACCAGCCTCTCGCCTTTATCTGTGAAAGCCACTACAGACGGGGTAGTACGGCTCCCTTCAGAATTGGGTATCACAACAGGTTCACCGCCGGTCATAACTGCAACACACGAATTAGTGGTCCCAAGGTCTATACCAATAACTTTTCCCATAATTTAAGTCCTCCTCTATTAAGGTAAAACAGCACAATGTTATATAATCATCATAATGGATGGTTTCAAGTCTCGGTTAAAATATTTTATTGCTGCTCTCCGTTCTTCTTTTTTGCGACACTGACAAGAGAGTGCCTTAGCACCCTGTCATTGAGCAGATAACCTTTACGAAATTCTTCTACTATGACATTATCTCCATGAGAATCTGACTCTACCATGGCTACAGCGTGATGCCTTGAAGGATCAAATAATTGACCTACTGATTCAATGGATTGAACCCCATGTTTTTCAAACACTCCCCTGAACTCTTTCATAGTCAATTCAAGACCATCTAAAAGCGAGTCAAAGTCTTTCTTTTCCCTCGAGTGCGCTATAGCACGCTCCATATTATCTATGACAACCAGAAGGTCACCAAGTATTTTATCATTAGCAAATTTCACAGCGTCATTCATCTCCCTGTTAATCCGCTTTCTGAAGTTATCCATCTCTGCAAGAGTGCGCACATATTTATCCTGCAAATCCCTGCACTCAGCCTCCTTCTTCTCCAGTGCCTCACGAACTGATGCAACGGTCTCTTTACTTTCGTCCTTTTCATCCTGCAAATCCTTATCCCACGCAGTATTGTTATCCTCATCATTTAAATAATTATCTTCCATATTATTTACCTCCGCTCATTCATCTGATAACAGAACCTCTCAGGAATTCTCCATAGTCATCTCGAAAACTAATCTGAGTCCCTCCAGGGTCAGCATCGGGTTGATCTCCTTTATACTTACAGTATGTACTGCTATCGTCTCTGCCAGCCCTCCTGTAGCAACTACATACGGTTCGCCTCCCATCTCTTTTTTTATTTTCCTGACCAATTCATCTACAAGACCAGCGTAACCATATATTATACCGGATTGAAGACTTGAGACTGTGTCCGTTCCAATAACGGCTGAAGGCAGTTCCAAAGCAATCTGTGGAAGCTTTGCCGCCTTCTGTGACAATGCATCAAGCGAAATCGTAATACCGGGTACTATTACACCACCCAGATATTCGGCGTCCTTGCTTATCGCACAAAAAGTTGTTGCCGTTCCAAAATCAATTATTATAACAGCTCCTCCATAAATAGTATAGGCTGCAACAGAATTAACTATGCGGTCTGCGCCTACTTCTTTTGGATTCTTATAGCAGATTCTCAAGCCGGTTCTGGTTTGTTCATCTACAAACATGGGGGTAACCTTAAAATATCTTTCCACCATCTTCCTTATCGTCGTTGAGAGAAGCGGAACCACTGATGCAATAATGACTGCATCTATCTCTAAAACCCTGGCAGTGACAGATTTCACAGCCTCAAGGAAAAATATCCCATATTCATCTGCAGTCTTATGCTTATCCGAGTTAATTCGCCAGTATTCAATGAGCTTCTGATTCTCATATAACCCGAATACTATATTTGTATTTCCAATATCTATAGCAAGAAGCATATGTAAAAACCTCAAATAATACAGCAGATATTTTTTACGAAGTCGTCAGAGAATTGTAACGTCCCCTGCATATATAACCCTTTTTCCCCCTCTGTCAAGGATCATTATAAGCCCGCCTTCCGGTGATAAATCTTCAGCAACTCCTGTTATCTGCTCACCCGGAAGAGAAACCTGTATTCGCCTTTTAAGGATGTCACATCCATTTCGCCATCTTCTGAAGATAGATTTTACACCGTAATTCTTAAGTTCTTCATAGTCCTGTTCAAGTGTATTAATCAACGCAAATAACAGATTCATACGATCCACCCTCTTACCAAGACATTCTGAAAGAGAGGTTGCAGGCATTCGCAGGTCCTCAGGGAAATCCTGTTTTTTCATATTAACGTTTATGCCTATTCCTGCTGCAATGTAGTTTATTCGCTCCTGTTCTGCGTTCATCTCCGTCAGAATACCGGAAACCTTCTTCCTGTCAATAAGTATATCATTAGGCCACTTTATCGTTGTCTCAAGACCAGTAACTTCAGTTATCGCCCGTGCTGTAGAAATTGCAGACATCATTGTCATCACCGGGGCATATTGCGGGGATATATCCGGTCTTAATAATATCGAAATATAGATATTAACATTCCCAGGTGAAACCCATGTGCGCCCCATCCTTCCTTTCCCATGAGACTGTCCCTCTGACAGTATAACAAGTCCCTCTGCCAGCCCTTTTGCCCCGCTCTCCATGGCAACGTCATTGGTCGAGCCCACCTCATCAAAAAAAAGAATCTTCTTGCCTATGGTTTTTGTCTTTAATGTATCTCTAATCTTATCAGGACAAAGACGATCGGGTATTTCAACCAGCCTGTATCCTTTTGACGGCATACTCTCAATCAAGTACCCTTTTTTCCTCAGACCCTCGATATGCTTCCACACTGCAGTCCTTGATATATTTATATTGTTACTTATTTCCTGGCCGGAGACGAAGGAATTCCCGTTTTTTTTAAAGGTTTCAATTATCTGGTCGTTTATGCTTCCAGGTCGCCTCATTTCATCTCAATATCCATGCTTATATTAACCCATGCCGCTGCATGTGTAAGTGCCCCGACAGATATAATATCCACACCTGTCAGTGCGACATCCCTCACCCTGTCAAGACTCATCCCTCCTGAAGCCTCGATCAGTATCTTTCTGTCATTATTCTCCCGTATAATCCTGACAGCCTCCCGCATCATTGAAATATCCATGTTATCAAGCATTATTATATCTGCCTCACACATTACAGCAACCTTGACCTCATCCAGGGTTTTTACTTCGACCTCAACCTTCATGGTGTGAGGGCTGTTTATTTTCGCCATTGAAACAGCCTTTTCCACCCCTGAAGTTAATGCTATATGATTTTCCTTGATAAGGACACTATCAAATAAACCATACCTGTGATTAAAGCAACCTCCAGCCCTTACTGCATATTTCTCCAGGGGCCTCAGCCCGGGGGTTGTCTTTCTGGTATCTGAGATACGTACTGGCAGTCCCATTACTGCATCTGCATACCTTCTTGATAGTGTAGAAATTCCTGAGAGTCTCTGCAGAAAATTGAGGGCGACCCTCTCCGCTGAGAGGAGCGCTCTGCCTTTACCGGATACACGAGCGATGACACTCCCGGCTTTTATCAAGTCCCCGTCTGATGCAAGCCCATCAAAAACTGCATCCTTGTCGAGTTGTTTAAACACCTCAGCTGCAACGGGAAGTCCGGCTAATACAATATCGTCCTCCGCAATTAGCATTCCTATGGCAATTATGTCATCCGGGATAAGTATGGATGAGGTAATATCACCATGACCGATATCTTCTGATAGGGCTGAGTCTATTATTCTCGTAATATCTGGCGACATATCCACAATGGCGGGGTCAGGTCTTGATTTTTGACTTTTATAGTCAAAATTCAAGACCTGACCCCCATCCATACCATCCTTATTTTAACCATGAAAGGTTTGATTCAATTCTCTCCTTCTGATCCATCAACTCCTTATGCTTTTCCTTTTCTTTCAGGACTACCTCCTGCGGCGCTTTTTCAACGAAGCTGTTATTCGACAGTTTCTTCTCAATCCTGCTTATCTCATCCCCAATATTCTTCAATCTCTTCTCCAGGAGTCCCTTCTCTTTATTTATATCAATTATGCCTGCCAGGGGCAAATATATCTCTCCACCTGCGAAGACCAGGATGGCTGAAAGCTCAGGCCGTTTTATATCAGCGCCTTTTATTACATTACCGGCTGAGGTTAATCTTTTAATATAGGTCATCTGTCCATCAACGAGACCACTCACAACATCACTGTCAATTTTAAGGTAAACATCAACCTCCTTAGACGGAGGTATATTCAACTCTGCTCTTAGGCTCCTTACATTCTTTATAATATCCATGACAGATTCCATCTGTGATTCAACCAGTTCATCCATTAATGCATCTTCAGCAGACGGATAAGGCGCAGTCATAATTGAGGAGCTGTGAAGCTGATGCCATATCTCTTCGGTAATGAAGGGCATAATCGGATGAAGCATACGAAGGGAAGTATCCAATGTATTAACCAGGACTGCAACTGTGTTATCTCTGATATCGCCGCCTTCCTGAATCTGAATCTTCGCAAACTCAACATACCAGTCACAAAACTCCCGCCAGAAAAAACTGTATATAGTGCCTGCCGCAAGATCAAACCTGTAGTCCCCGAGCATCTTTGTAACATCCTTAACTGTCCTGTTCAGGCGGCTTAATATCCACTTGTCGGGAAGGGATAATGCTGTATGATCAATGGCGGCAGTCTCATCCTGCATATTCATGAATATGAATCTTGCTGCATTCCAGATCTTGTTGCCAAAATTCCTGTAGCCTTCTATACGGTCCTCGGCAAGTTTTATGTCACGCCCTGGTGAGGCCATTGAGGCCAGCGTGAATCTGAGGGCATCAGTGCCGTATTTGTCCATAATAATGAGCGGATCAATGACATTACCCCTGGACTTACTCATCTTCTGCCCCTCGGCATCCCTTACGAGGGCATGTATGCACACATCCCTGAATGGCGCTTCACCCATAAACTTAAGACCCATCATCATCATACGTGCAACCCAGAAAAAGAGTATATCAAATCCGGTCACGAGGACCGATGTAGGATAATAACGCTTGAGGTCTTCTGTTTCATTTGGCCATCCCAGCGTTGAAAACGGCCACAGGGCAGAGGAAAACCATGTATCCAGCACATCCCCGTCCTGATGAATGTCATTACTACCGCAATGCCCGCACGATGACGGGTCAGTCCTGGATACAGTAATTCCGTTACAGATGCCGCAATACCATGCCGGGATCTGATGCCCCCACCAAATCTGCCTTGAAATACACCAGTCCTTAATATTGTTCATCCATTCAAAATAAGTATTCTCCCATCCTTTTGGTATAAATCGGACTGATCCGTCCTCTGCGGCCCTGATTGCAGGCGCAGCAAGGGTCTTCATCCTGACAAACCACTGTTTTGATATGTTTGGCTCTATTATTGTTTTACAACGATAACAATGACCTACTGCATGAACATGATCCTCTTCCTTAATCAGTGTTTCACTGTCAGACAGGTCTTTGAGTATTGCCTTTCTGCATTTAAAACGATCCATCCCCTTATACGGTCCTGCTTCATCATTCATTACACCATCATCACCCATAACTTTTATCTTTGGTAAGCCATGCCTGTTACCAACCTCAAAGTCATTCGGGTCATGAGCCGGGGTTATCTTCAATGCACCGGTACCAAACTCCATATCAACAACTTCATCAGCAATAACAGGTATCGCCCTGCCAATAACTGGTAGAAACAGTGTCTTGCCTATGAAATCTCTATACCTGTCATCTTTAGGATTTACCGCAACCGCTGTGTCCCCGGGTATAGTCTCAGGTCTCGTAGTAGCAACAATCAGCGACCCTGAACCATCTGTAAGGTCATATCGAACATGATATAACTTCCCCTGCAGATTCTCATGTTCCACCTCTAAATCAGACAATGCCGTCATACACCTCGGGCACCAGTTTATAATATAACTATCACGACAGATCAGGCCTTCTTCATAGAGCCGTACAAAGACCTCCCGCACTGCCGCAGACATCCCTTCATCCATTGTAAAACGCTCCCTGCTCCAGTCACAGGAGCCACCGAGACGTTTAAGCTGATACACAATGGTACGGCCGTACTGCTCCCTCCATTTCCAGACCTTTTCAATAAACTTCTTTCTGCCGTATTCATTCCTGCTGCTCCCCTCTGAGGCAATCTCGCGTTCAACGACGTTTTGAGTTGCAATTCCGGCATGGTCTGTACCAGGCAGCCAGAGGGTATTGAATCCTGACATCCGCTTCCACCTGACAATGATATCCTGAATGGTGGTATTAAGGGCATGTCCCATATGTAGTGAGCCTGTAATGTTCGGGGGCGGGATTACTACAGAAAATAAAGGCCGGTCTTCCTTGTAATTCGCACGGAAATAACCCTGATCTTCCCAGAATTTATACCATTTTTCCTCTACATCTTTAGGATCGTAAGTTTTATTCAGTACCCTTAAGTCGCTCAATTTCTTTTATTATCTCTCTCTCTGCTATATCAGGAACTAATTCCCTTGCAACCCTTTCGACGACATCAACCGCAATCTTTCTGACCATATTCTCTATCATCTCATCAGTGATCCTGCTTTTTAGACCCACCTCCACATCTGCTGCTTCATCAGGTTCGCTTACGGCTGATTCGTTAATGGGATCATAAAATTCTTCTGCCCTGGAATTATTTTCCACCCTGTCATTTCTGTGTTCGTCTTTTTCTTTATATTCTATTTCTTCACTGTTTACAACGACTTCACTGCATACCATACCTTCACTGTCATCCCAAACTTGTTGCGGGCTCTCCTGACCATGCATAGTTTGAGTCCCTGTGACGGGTTCAGCATACCGTACATGATTCTCATCATGCGTTGTCATCTCACAGACCATGGACCTTCCAACAGAAAGACCTTCTCTGCCATTCCAGTCTTCATCCCGAACCAGCTTAGATACACCCTTACCAAAAGACCCTGAAACAAACTCCGGGTGACATACCGGAGTTTCGTAATCATTTGCAGGCCATGGGTTCACTGGTGCTTGACGTGAAAAACCCGTCTGTCTGTCATCATCCAATTCATCTCGAGATTGTTTCGGGATCCCCTCCTCATATGATCCTGATACGAGTTCATGCTGATATCCCGGAGTCTCATCTGCAGGGTGAGTGGTTAGGCTGACCTCTGTACCATTATCCGGGACGTTAATTATTCCGGACAACATTTCGGTAATGTCAAAAGTTCCCTTCACGGACCTATCCTGATGGTATTCTTCTGTCTTATGCAGCAACCTCTTGTCAGGAATATCCCATCCAAGTAGTTCCTCAATACTCTTTAAAGATTTCACGACATCATCTGCAGAAATTGACTCTGCTGAAGGATCCGGCCTTTTCTCTATAAACTCGTTTACTGTATTAACAAGCTTAGTAGGATCAATAGGCTTATTGACAGTACCGAATTTCTCATACAGATCCGGGATGTTATTGAGCAACGGTTCGTCGCTTTCAGAAAGAAATATTATGGGAATTGCTTTATATTGCGGTTTTTCTTTGATAAATTGACTAACCTCCACTCCATTAAGACCAGGAAGATCAGGGGACATGATGATGACATCCGGAGAGATCTTTTCTATCGCCTCCATTGCAGAAACACCATCACCGACTACCTCCACTTCAAACCCCTCCAACTTCAGGAAATATGATACCACCTGCAGCACAACGCTATCTGAGTCTGCAACAAGAATCTTCTTACCCATAGCTGTTCCTCCTTCTAAATATATGGACGCTAACATACTCCGTTGCAGGGTGTCAAGCTGGATGGCCTGACAGTAGCAATTCCAGATAATGTCTTACCCCACAGGCCGATGCTGATCAACTATATCTCGCCTGCTGCTATGAGCGGCGCTTTCTAACCGCCCATGGGGATTCGTTGCTCAATATTTCACCGGGAATAGCTGCCCTGTTAGTATATTATCCGCTTAATTCTGATTTTTCTTTAATGCAAGAGATCTCTGATAGAGAGTTACTGCCTTATCATGTTCATCAAAGTTATTAGAAAAGTAATGCGTTCCGTCATTCATGGATACGAAGTAGAGATAATCAACATCCGCAGGATATAATGCTGCATGAAGCGAACCGATAGTCGGACTGCCTATTGGTCCCGGAGGCAGCCCTCGCTGCAGATACGTATTATATGACGACTTGAACCTGAGATCATTTTTTTTGAGATCTCCGTCAAACCCCTCTCCGAGTGCGTAGATAACAGTCGGGTCACTCTGAAGGGGCATCTTGAGCCTCAGCCTGTTATGAAAGACTGCAGATATCAACGGTCGTTCAGATTCACTCCCTGACTCTTTTTCAATTACTGATGCAAGAGTAACCACATCTTTCACCGACATTTTCAATTCTGCAGCCCTTCGTTCCATATCAGGTGTAAAAAGTTTTTTAAACCTCATCACCATCTTTCTCACTACCCTGTCAGGTGTACTACCCTTAATAAAGTAATATGTATCCGGATACAGAAATCCCTCAAGGCTGTCTATCTCTGTATCCAGATTAAGCAATTTTATTAATCCCTGGTTTCTGGTAAGCTGCCCGAATGTCTCTTTATCCACTAAACCCTCATCCTGAAGAATTTCTCCTATCCTGTCAATCTTAGCGCCATCGGGTATTGTCACTGTGCGATAGTTTACCTTACCCTCCTGGAAGGCTGAAATTACCTCAATCAGACTCATATCCACTGTGAAAAGGTACTCGCCTGCCTTCACATATTTATCTGATAATAAAAACCTCCCGGCCAACATAAACAATGTACTATTGGAAATAATGCCCTCTTTTTCAAGTCTGCCGGCAATCCACTTAACTGTCACACCCTCAGGCACCTCGAATATTCGAACCTCTTTATTACTACTCCTCATGGCAAACAGGCTGCTGTAGCTGGCCAGAAAAATGAGAATAGCGAGGATTACAATTATTCCGATAACAGTATTGACCTGGTTAGTCTTCATCCGGAAATGTCTTTTCAGATCCCCCTATACCTCTAATGCGAAGATAGTCCTGAAGGATAATAACTGCAGCCAGCTTATCTATAACCTTGCCCCTTTTTTTTCTGCTGACATCAGCATCAATTAATACCTTTTCGACATAACGGGTACTTAACCTCTCATCCATGAACATTACCGGAACCACTACCTCTTTCTTCAGCTCTTCAACAAAGCTTGATACCTTCTCACCCTGAATCCCCATGGTTCCATTCATCATTACAGGCATACCGACAACAATTTCTTCCACATTGTATTCTTCGATGATTTCTTTAATACTTGCAAAAACATGGTCGGGATCTGAACGGTGAATAGTAGTAAGGCTATGGGCCGCTATTTCAAGCTCGTCACTTATCGCAACCCCAATCCTTTTATCTCCTACATCTAAGGATAGAATACGCATCTGCAGGGCTGGAAGCTAACTGGATTCTTCCAGATTTTTTACCCGGTTTGATAGCTCCCGGATACTTGTTTCAAGCTTCTCAACGTCTTTTTTACTTGGCAGATTGAGTTTATCAAAGGTTTTTTCTACCACCTCACCAATCTTTTTATCTATCTCTTCACCACTTTTTTCAGCCTTTGACATCACCTCATTCATCAATTTAGCTGCATCACTCTGGCTCAATTCTCCTTTTCTGACAAGCTCCTCAACAAACTCTTTGGCCCTCTCCTGCGCTCCAAGACCTGCTAACAACGCTTTACGAACGATATCAAGCATGATAAACCTCCTTATTTTTTGACATTTTCTCGATCACTTCAACTACCTTATTCAATGCCTCCTGCAAACCTTCCGGTCTTTTACCGCCTGCCTGGGCCATTTCAGGCCTGCCGCCACCACGGCCATCAACCAGACCGGCTATCTCATTCATTATATCACGTGCGCTGAATTTATTCGTCAGATCTTCAGTTACCATAATTAAAATAGCGGCCTTACCATCAACTTCTGCTCCCACAGATATAATTCCGGATCCTATTCTGGAACGCATCGAATCACCAAATTTCCTCAATTCATCTATACTCATTCCATCTATCTTTTTCGATAACAATTTGATGCCGGCAACTTCGAGGATATCAGATGCCACATCCTTTGCCCTGGATGACGCAAGCATATCCTTCAACCGCGACATTTCTTTTTCCTGCTCCCTGATAGTGGATATCAGCCGATCTGCCTTTGCGCAAGCATCTTCACGAGTTGCCTTTACTGCATCACAAATCTCCCCGAATATGTTCTCTGTCTCTTTTAAATATTTCAGGGCTGCCTCGCCTGTAAATGCCTCTATTCTCCTGACACCGGAAGCTATCCCGCTCTCTGAAATTATCTTTATTAAACCTATTTCACCAGTTGCCTTACAGTGTGTCCCGCCGCAAAGCTCCTTACTGAAATCCTGAACCTGAACGACCCTGACCTGATCGCTGTATTTCTCTCCAAAAAGAGCTGTAGCGCCACCCTTTAGTGCGTTGTCAATATCCATAACATCAGTAGTAACCGGCAGATTATCCCTGATTTTCTCGTTTAATACCCCCTCGACATCACCGATCTCACCTGCAGATAACGGTTTAAAGTGTGTAAAATCAAAGCGCAGTCTGTCCGGTTCCACGAGCGAGCCGGCCTGCTTAACATGTCCGCCAAGAATCTGCTTCAACGCAGCCTGAAGCATATGAGTTGCAGTATGGCTCCTCGCAATGCCTCTCCGCAGCCCATTGTTCACCTTCAGTACCCACTCTTCTCCGACCATAATAGACCCGTTATTTACCTTTGCCTTGCTGACAATGATATCGAGCGCTTTTATAGTATCAGTGATTTCTATGCCTCCTTCCGGCCCTATTCCAACACCTTTATCACCTGCCTGACCGCCTGACTCTCCATAGAAGGGGGTCTTTTCAAATACAACCTCTATCTCATCTCCCGCGGCCGCCCTTTCGACATTAACACCGTCTTTTATTATGGCTGCCACCTGACCGGTTGATTCAATCAGGTCATAACCAGTAAACTTGGTTGTGACCACTGACTTAAGGGCCTGGTAAGCTGGTTTTATCTTTTCCTGCCCTACCCAGGCGCGCCTTGCACGTTCCCTCTGGGTTTCCATCTCATTCTGAAAACCGGCGTCATCAAGAACCAGTTCGTGTTCCCGTGCAATTTCTGCCGTAATATCCAGAGGGAACCCATAGGTATCATACAGCTTAAATAGTATCTCCCCGGGTATGGTCTTTGTCCCTCTTTCTTTAACCTTTATGATTACATCATCAAGGATCTTCATCCCTTGTTCAAGTGTGTTGATAAAGCCCTCTTCCTCCCTGTGCGTGACAGTTGAGATAATCTCCCTGTTCATATAAAGTTCCGGATAGTGTCCTTTCATCAGCTCAATGACATATCCAACGTTTTTGAACAAAAATGGTTCATGGATACCAATAAGCCTCGCATGCCTTGCTCCTCGCCTGATTATCCTTCTCAGTACATATCCTCGTCCTTCATTGGATGGCATAACCCCATCGCTGATCAGAAAAGCCGCAGCCCTTATGTGATCTGCAATGACCCTTATTGAAACGTTGTGTGAAGAGTCATAGGATACAGAGGCATTCCCTGCAATTGCAGTAATAAGAGGCATAAACAGGTCAGAATCATAGTTACTCTTTACACCCTGTACCACAGCGCTTATTCGCTCAAGCCCCATACCGGTATCAATGGACGGACTTGGGAGGGGAGTAAGTTCTCCTGACGCCTTTTTCTCATATTGCATAAACACTAAATTCCAGAGTTCAAGATATCTGTCACAGTCACAACCTACAGCGCATTCAGGTCTGCCGCATCCGGTACCAGACCCCTGGTCAATAATTATTTCGGAACATGGGCCACATGGACCGGTATCCCCCATCTGCCAGAAATTATCCTTCTCAGCAAGACGAACGAGCCTCTCCCGTGGAAAACCGATCTTCTTCTGCCATAGGTCATAAGCATCATCATC
The DNA here is from genome assembly GCA_020846775.1 of Nitrospirota bacterium. Taxonomy (NCBI): domain Bacteria; kingdom Pseudomonadati; phylum Nitrospirota; species Nitrospirota bacterium. The sequence continues at coordinate 6,754 of JADLDG010000100.1, read as the reverse complement.
ATTCTTATACACGGAGACCCAAAGTTTCTCTGCGGGTAATCCGAGGACCCGGGTTAGAAACTCCCAACTCAACCCGATAGCCTCTTTCTTGAAATAGTCGCCGAATGAGAAATTTCCGAGCATCTCAAAGAAGGTATGGTGTCTTGAGGTAAATCCGACATTCTCAAGGTCATTATGCTTTCCTCCTGCCCTCAGACACTTCTGTATTGAGACTGCCCGTTTGTAACTTCTCTCTTCCTCACCTGTAAACACCCTTTTAAACTGAACCATTCCGGCATTTGTAAAAAGGAGCGTCGGATCATTCTGAGGGATAAGAGAAGAACTTGTAACAACTGTATGATCATTCTTCCCAAAGTATTCAAAAAATGAGCTTCTGATTTCAGCTGATGTTGTCATCCTGTTCTATCCCCTTTAAAACACCTCTAATAATATCATATGAGAAACCTCTTCGTCTAAGGTAATCTGACAGCCTCCTGATCTCAGCCCTTTCCCTTGGGACACTCCCGATCCTCAACCTCCTGCCAAGGGCCCTCCGGGCTATATCAGCCTGTGCATAGTCATTTGATACCTTCATGAGGATATCGTCAATTATGTCTCTTGCTATCCCTTTTTTCTGCAATCCTGAGCTTATCATCTGCGGACCAGCATCTCTTCTGTTAACAGCGTCTGAAGCAAACCTCTCGGCAAACCGGCGGTCATCAATGTACCCGAGGGACTCCATTTCATCAGCGACAGCCTCTGCTATTGCTGCTGAAAAACCTTTCCTGATCAATCTCTCTGTCAGATCCTTCTTACTCCTGTCACATAATCCGAGCAGCCGTAGGGCAGCATCTCTCGCCTTTCTGCTCTCATCAAGGTTCATCCGAAAATAGCCTTTCAAATCCCCCCTGCCCCCCTTTTCTAAAGTGCGGTGACTAATTTCCCCCTTTGAAAAAGGGGGATTAAGGGGGATTATTTTCATGTACCTTACTTTACCCATTTCGTGTCACTATCCGACTGGACACCTTTCACCTTCAATGCAAAATCATCCGGATTGTTACAGCGCACTACTGCCTCATCAAAAGTAATCAGATTTTCCGTATATAGCTTATAGAGAGACTGGTCAAAGGTCTGCATACCGTAATGAGAGGCGCCGGCGGCTATAACATCATGTATCTTCCTTGTCCTGTCTGGGTCCAATATACATTCGCGAATTGTTGCTGTAGCGACCATTACCTCGACTGCGGGGACTCTCCCCATCCCATCGGCCCGTGGCACAAGCCTCATAGAAACCACGCCTTTAAGAACAGAGGAGAGCTGAAACCGTATCTGCTTTTGCTGATATTGCGGAAAAATGCCGATGATCCTGTTTATAGTCTCTACCGAGTCTACAGTATGGAGGGTGCTCAGTACGAGATGTCCTGTCTCAGCCGCTGTAATTGCGGTAGATATCGTCTCAAAGTCCCTCATCTCCCCGACAAGTATTACATCGGGGTCCTGCCTTAATGCACTCCTCAGTGCAGAAGCGAAGGATTCTGCATCCTGACGTATCTCCCGCTGGTTTATCAGACTCTTCTTGTCCGTATACAAATACTCTATAGGATCTTCTATGGTCATAATATGTAACGTTCTGTGCATATTAATATACTCAATCATGGCCGCAAGTGTCGTGGATTTACCACTCCCCGAAGTCCCTGTAACCAGAATCAAGCCCCTTGGTTCCAGGGAAAGTTTCTCCAGTATCTTTGGTAGACCCAGTTCTGCTACAGTCACTGTTTTCTCCTGGATTACGCGAAAGACCATACCAATTGAGCCCCGCTGCTTGAAGACGTTCACCCTGAATCGCCCAAGACCTGACACACTATATGAAAAATCCACCTCCTTCTTTTCCTCAAAGCGGATTTTCTGTGAATCACTCATCAGGACGGAAGCAATAACTGAGGCAATCTCTTGCGTGAACTTCCCGACGCCTTCAATTGGCTTTAGATCACCATTAATCCTGACTACAGGGAAACTCCCGACTTTAATGTGCAGATCGGATGCATTTAGTCCTACCACTGTTTTCAGAAGCTGATTTATATCCATAGATTACTCCCGTATGACTGTTATCAGCCTTTCTTTTCGGAAGGCTTTGCCTCAATCTTTTGCAGGCCGCACGCCTCTTTAATGCTGACTTCTATTTCTTTTGCCATTGGCGCATTCTCCTTCAACGTCTGCCTTGCATTCTCCCTGCCCTGGCCAATCCTGTCACCTTTATAAGAATACCATGAACCGCTCTTCTCTATAATCCCCTTATCAACTCCCAGATCAATCAATTCACCAAGCCTTGAGATCCCCTCATTAAACAGTATGTCAAACTCAGCCTGTTTAAACGGAGGGGCAAGTTTGTTTTTTACAATCTTCACCCTGACCTTGTTTCCTGTAACATCCTGTCCCTCTTTAATCGTTTCCACCTTTCTTATATCAAGCCTTACGGATGAATAAAACTTTAATGCATTACCACCGGTAGTAGTCTCAGGATTCCCGAACATCACACCAATCTTCATCCTTATCTGATTGATAAAGATTACCGTTGTCATAGACTTGCTGATCGCTGCGGTCAGCTTCCTTAATGCCTGAGACATCAGCCTCGCATGGAGTCCCATGTGGGAATCACCCATCTCACCTTCTATCTCGGCACGAGGGACAAGGGCAGCTACAGAATCAACTACAATAACATCAATCGCACCGCTCCTCACGAGCGTCTCAGCAATCTCAAGCGCCTGCTCACCTGTATCCGGCTGTGAAATCAGGAGATCATCTATATGTACACCAAGCTTTTTTGCATAACCGACATCGAGCGCATGCTCGGCATCAACAAACGCCGCCACCCCGCCATTTTTCTGTGCCTCCGCTATTACATGAAGGGAAAGAGTGGTCTTTCCTGATGATTCAGGACCAAAGATCTCAACCACCCTGCCCCTCGGCATACCGCCTACTCCAAGCGCAATATCAAGCCCCAGGGAACCCGTAGATATAACAACTGCATCAGCCAGCACACCATCTGTCCCCAAACGCATAATAGCCCCTTTACCAAATTGCTTCTCAATCTGTGAAAGGGCCAAATCCAGCGCCTTCATCTTCTGCTCTTTCTCACCCATGTTCATTCTCCTTTCATTGTTTCATTTGAAATGATTCATTAAATTTTACCCTTTGCCCCCGAGCTTAACATAACGGAAAACAGTTCAGTATAAACAGCCCCGGAAGGTTTTAATTCACTCTTTATAAGATGTATCTCCGAAACCGGAAATCCACCCGGGTCACTTCTCTTCTCATCATCAATCAACCTTAACAATTTCTCAATGTTTTTATCAGTCCTAATACGCCCTAACGTTATATGCGGTGTAAAACTCCGGCCCTCAGCGGGAAACCCTCTTTTTTTAAGCTCTGCTTCTACACCCTTTTGAAGTCTAATCACATTATCCCCTTCCTCCTTCAAACCAACCCACACTACCCTCGGTCTTCTCATATCAGGGAAAATTCCCAGTCCTGATACACTCAGAGAAAAGGGTACTATGCCATCAACTGCCATGTCTAATGCCTTCTTAATATCAGGTATCTTCACTTCATCTTTGTCACCCAGAAACTTAAGTGTAAGATGCATCCCTTCCTTTCTGGTCCAGGACACATCGGCACCAGCAGCCTTTAGCTTCTCCTGAATACAGGATATCTTAGACTTCAATTCTTCAGGCAATGATACAGCTATAAAACATCTCAAATGATATACCGCCTTTGTCCAACCTGTAATAATGATTATACAATCACAGGTTCCTCCAGCAACTTTCTGAGCATATTCAGTGCAGCTTCAGAAGCCTGCAACTTGATTATTTCCCTATCCCCGTGAAATCTGAATTCTTTACACTCTACACGAACCGGCGAGGACAATGCAATATATACAAGACCAACGGGTTTTGCCGTTGTTTCACCTCCAGGGCCGGCTATGCCGGTGACTCCTATACCTACCTCAACGCCTCTCAATTTCCTTATACCCTCCACCATTGCTACAGCAGTCTGACGGCTTACGGCGCCATATGTCTTGATTGTCTCCTCATGTACATTCAATAGCTTTCTCTTGGCATCGTTGCTGTAAGTAATTACCCCGCCATCATAATAATCAGAACTACCGGGGACATTGGTAATCCTGTGCCCGATCAATCCCCCAGTGCATGATTCTGCTGTTGAAAGCCTCCACCCCCTCTTACGAAGAAGCCTGCCGATTATCACTTCTATTATCTCCATCTCCTGTCCTACAGCCATCCTGTCCCCCATCCAATCAACCTGATAAGTAAATTGGCATAAATACCTGCTAAAACGTCATCAAACATTATACCCCATCCGCCCTCTATTTTCTCGTCTATCATTCTGATGGGATATGGCTTGAGGATATCAAAAAAACGGAATGCCAGAAAACCTGCCAGCAGAAAACCAAGATCTTTGGGAATATATATAAAAGTAAAGAATATTCCTGCGATTTCGTCAATAACAATATGCGGGCAGTCTTTTGCCTGATAAATCTTCTCCGCTTCACCTGCTATGTAAATACCGGCAATTAGAATCAGTATTACTATGATTACATATGTACTGAACGGGACATCCCGAAGGAGAAAACAGGCCAGGATGCCTGCAAGACTGCCAATAGTTCCAGGGGCTACCGGAAAGTAGCCTGCAAAGAAGCCTGAGGAAAGGAATTTGATAATGAGTTGCCGCTGAAAGATAACCACACCTGTCGGTTACAGACATGATATTAACATTATACTTTTTATAGTGTCAACATTTTTCAATAAGCTGTCAAGCCAAGTTAGAAATGTCTGCTTTGTTTCAGGTGTAAACGGGACGTTTCTATAGTGTTGTAAAGCTATAATCATCGCTCTCAGTCATCCCTCCCTTGCCATCGTCAGCCACTACCTTCCAGTAATACGTTGTCTTCGGCTTTAGATTGGTGACCGTGTACGTCATATAATCCTTACTCTCAGCACGACTGCCGCTGTAATCATCTGCTGCCCTGCCGCATGAAGTAAGTATGGAGCCGCCAAGAAATATGACTGCCATAATGAACATGCCGAACCTTCTTTTATCTCCGGCTAACCCTCCGAAGGTGATTATCCCCAGCAGCCCTATCAGGCCTACTGAGTATCCTGCGGCCTTTGCAGAGTTATTGTTTGATGTGTTGGAAACAATTATAGGGTCAACGCCTGCAAAGCCTGGGTCAGGTCCAATGTAGAGCCAGTAGGTTATCTGGTCTCCATCCATATCCTCTGATATTTCCCATTTCAGTAAATATGTCGTAGTTATAGAGCTGACTCCATTTGCAGGTTTAGCAAGATTTGGCTTTGTCGGCACGTTATTGCTGCCGGGTGTTACAGAGCCTCCCAGGGTAATAGTCACCGGGTCTTCATCAGGGTCATTCGACTGGATGTTAAAGCTTGAGTTAAATGTCCCTGATCCAATTGGAGTAAACCTAACCTTCATTGCACATGATTGATTTGGTGCAAGGGTATGATTAGAGCAATTATCTTCAGCGGTAATAATGCTAAATGGCTCGGATGGTGTGCTGCTGCCCGAAATTGCAAGTGGGCTGCTTCCCATATTGCTTATAATTATCTCCTGATCAGCAGTCGCTCCCGCTGAAATATTAGGGAAACTAATGTCAACTGACGAGATATCAATGTCAGGACTGCCCACGCTCGCTCCCGTTCCTGTAAGAGATACCGCCACTGGGTTTTCATCCGGGTCATTGGACTGGATATTAAAACTGCTGTTGAGAACCCCTGAAGATGCAGGAGAAAACCTGATGGTTATTGTACAACCTGAGGAAGGAGATAGTGTCTGGCCAGAGCAGCTATCTGATACCTTGCTGTATGATGAGGACGGATTTGTAATACCGGTAATGGTCAGGCCCGCATCACCATCGTTTCTTACAGACACCGTCTTCTCTGATACTGAATCAACATTGACACTGCCATATGGGAGGGTCGTCGGGCTGACGGTTATATCAGGAGTAGTCGCTTTCTTAGTAATACCCTCATCCACCTGCCCGTTACAGTTGTCATCCATACCATTGTCTGTCTCAACTGCACCGGGGTTGATTGAGGACTTGCTGTCATTGCAATCAGCTCTGTTTGTGACATAACCTGATGGTTGTGAACATGCCTTAATCGTAACCGCAGCGCTGCCATAGGTATCCCCATCCGCATCACGATAATACGTACTCAATAACCCTTCGTCTATCTGACCATCTAAATCATTGTCTGCACCGTCGCAGACTTCCGGAGTGCTATCTTTATTTAAAGGATCACTGCCTGCGGCAATCTCATCTATATCACTATAGCCGTCGCCGTCAGAGTCAAGAAGCTCAGCCGTAAAGTCTATCCCGGCCACATCCCCCCCTGCAATTGTTACTGGAATACCGGGCGGTGTAAAGGTATAGCCATCCAGCTTAGGTGTGATAGTACAATCCCCATCGGCAAGGCCGGAGAAGCTGTATCTCCCGTCAGGAGCTGTGTCTGCTTCGGCAGAGGCACAGCCGCTGAGTGTCATTGTTACCTCTCCGAGGCCGGTCCCGCTTACTGTAACAAATCCAAGTATCGAGTGGATAAAGATATCCTCTACATCCGGCGCATCTTCCGGGGCAGTTGGTGTAGGTATTACAGGTAAAGCTACTGCTTGAAGCCCTGTGCCATCAACTGCATCAAAGTAATAAGTATAGTCAGCCCCTGCGGTCAGTGTTGTACTAAAT
>JADLDG010000099.1 GCA_020846775.1 Nitrospirota bacterium | reverse complement strand
TTAACAGCTTATGACGGAGAGCAGGCAATATCCCTTCTTGACCAGCTCAATTTCGATCTTGTTATCACTGACTTAAAAATGCCAAGGTTCGATGGTATGGAAGTACTCAGAAGGGCTAAAGAAAAGGACCCTGATATAGAGGTAGTTATCCTTACCGGGCATGGGACCATGGACAGTGTGGTTGAGGCTTTACGGGACGGCGGTGCTTTTGATTATTTACAGAAGCCGTTGCATAATATTAAACAACTGAGTTTTGTTACAAAAAAGGCACTTGAAAGAAAACGTTTACGTCTCGAGAATAAGAAACTGATCGAGGCTCTTAATGACACTAATTCAAGGTTAAAAGGGAAATTGACCCGGGTTTCAAGAGATCTTGCAGGAGTTGTACAATTAATTTCGTCATCATCGGAAAAAGAGATAAAAAACACTGTAGTACCATCATTGGAAGCTATCATCGCCGTATTGAACAGCGATGAAATGAATTGAGGCGGGAGGGGTCAACCCCCTCCCCATTACTCAATACTCATTGCTTTCCACTCATTGCTTCTTCAGGTTCCCATCTCCCATGAAGCAAGATATATCTGTTGCTCTTTGGTAAGTTTGTCTATCTTTATCCCTAAGGCGTTTAACTTCAGTCTTGCGATCTCTCTGTCTATATTTGCCGGAACAGGATATACATTGTTTTCAAGCTTATTGCCCTTCTTCACCATATATTCCGCTGCAAGCGCCTGGTTTGCAAAGCTCATATCCATGACACTCGATGGGTGTCCTTCTGCAGCTGCAAGGTTAATCAGCCTGCCTTCTCCCAGGAGATTGATCCGCCTTCCATCTTTCATGGTATACTCCTCTACAAATTCTCTTATAACCCTTCTCTTTTTACTTAGTTTCCGTAAGGCAGGTATATCTATCTCAACATTAAAATGACCTGAGTTACAAACGATTGCGCCATCTTTCATAGCCTTAAAATGCTCTTCTCTTAATACATTAATATCGCCTGTTACTGTCACAAAGAAGTCGCCGATTTTGGATGCAGCGGACATAGGCATCACCCTGAAACCATCCATTACAGCCTCAAGTGCCTTCAACGGATCTATTTCTGCAATCACAACATCTCCACCCAGCCCTTTAGCCCGCATCGCAACACCCTTGCCACACCAGCCGTAACCAGCAACGACAACTACAGTGCCTGCTATTAGCCTGTTAGTGGCCCTGAGGATCCCGTCAATTGTACTCTGTCCAGTCCCATATCTGTTATCAAAAAGATGTTTGGTCAATGCATCATTGACTGCGATAATAGGATATCTCAGGACACCTTCGTTGGCCATGCTCTTTAACCGTATTACTCCCGTAGTTGTCTCTTCCGTCCCGCCAATTACATCCGGCAGTAAGTCGGTTCTTTTTGAGTGCAATAATGAAACGACATCTGCTCCATCATCCATGGTTATATTGGGATTGAGGTCTAATGCGGAATTCATATGCTTGTAATAGGTATCATTGTCCTCACCTTTAATTGCGAACACAGGGATTCCTGAATGTTTGACTAAAGAAGCAGCAACGTCATCCTGGGTGCTAAGCGGATTTGATGCACAAAGCACTGCATCAGCGCCCCCCTCCTTTAGCGCCTGAACAAGACAAGCTGTCTCAGTTGTTACATGAAGGCATGATGTAATTCTGACCCCCTTCAACGGCTTTTCTTTTTTGAACCTCTCCCTGATAAGCCTCAGTACAGGCATATTCTGTTCAGCCCATTCTATACGGAGCCTCCCCTTATCAGCCAAACCAATATCTTTAATATCAAAATCCATCTATTCTCCTTTCAAGAAAAAAAATAACTGGTAACGACAAGCATGGCTTTATAAACCGGCAGCCTTTCTAAGGGGTTCTGACATATCAGTCTTCTCCCATGTGAACTCCGGCTCTGTCCTTCCGAAATGTCCATAAGCAGCGGTTTTCTTAAAGATCGGACGTCTTAACTGCAGGTGTTCAATTATACCCTTGGGTGTTAGTGGAAATATTTCCCTTACAAGTTTTACAATCTTCTCCTGCGAAATCTTGCGTGTTCCAAATGAGTCAACCAATATGGATACCGGATCTGAGACACCAATTGCGTAAGCAAGCTGCACCTCGCATTTGTCTGCGATACCGGCCATAACAATATTCTTGGCAATGTATCTGGCCATATAGGATGCTGAGCGATCAACCTTTGTCGGGTCCTTACCTGAAAAAGCGCCGCCCCCGTGGCTTCCGACACCACCGTAGGTATCAACGATTATTTTCCGCCCTGTAAGACCTGTATCTCCCTGAGGACCGCCGGTGACAAATCTTCCGGTAGGATTGACATGGTACGTAACATTTTCCTCATCCAGTAAATTTGGAGGAATCACATGTTTGATAACTTTCTCGATCATATCCTCCCGTATCTCTTTGAGTGTAATGTCAGGACTATGCTGAGTGGATATTACAACTGTTGAAACCCTCTGCGGTTTACCATTAACATATTCCACAGTAACCTGAGATTTTCCATCCGGCCTGAGGTATGGGAGGATGTCTTTTTTCCTGATCTCTGTAAGCCTGCGTGTCAGTTTATGGGCAAGCATGATAGGTGTAGGCATGCATTCTTCCGTCTCATTAGTAGCATAACCGAACATCAGCCCCTGATCGCCTGCGCCGCCTGTATCTACGCCTATTGAAATATCCGGGGACTGGGAATGAATTGCAGTCAGAACCGCACATGTTTCATAGTCAAATCCGTATTTAGCCCTGGTATAGCCGACCTCTTTTATTGTCTCTCTTACAATATCAGGTATTTCTACATAGGTATTGGTTGTAACTTCCCCTGCAACGAATGCGAGGCCTGTAGTGACAAGGGCCTCAACAGCAACCCTGCACATCGGATCATTAGCAATAATTGAATCCAAGACAGCATCTGATATTTGATCTGCAATTTTATCGGGATGTCCCTCGGTCACAGATTCTGATGTAAATTGAAAATTTACCCGTCCCATTTAATACCCCCCTATGTTAAGAATACTTAGATTAAATGCTCAATTTTTATACCATATCTGAGCAGGATATAGCAAGAAAAAACAATTAAAACAGAAGCTCTCAACAATCTCCCTGGTTTCCTTGACATCGTGACTCACGGGAGATATAGTGATGATATAAATAATGGCGGCTAAGATCCTTGATAATACCCCGATTCTTATTGGGGAGAATAGGACTCGCGAAATAATGCGAGAGTTTCAATTTAGTTGTAAATTGATACTTAAATATGAGAGGATCTTAGCCCTTTATTCTCACCTAAAGATTTCTTACTCCATAATTGTTTTTTTGTTACCTGATAATAATCGAATTATTTCAACTTAGTAGCGGGATCACCAAAGAAGATGAAGGTTTGGACTACGTCCTCCATTATCTCCCCCTTTGTATATGCCTCAGCCTTGGCCTTAGTCACCGCCTCTCCTAAAGTAATATCCTCACTGAATAATATATTATACAATTCCTGTGCAAGCGGATCATGATCAGAGAGATATCCCCATGGACTTGCCCCAAGAAATGCCAATGCACCTTTGTCCCTTGCAAGAATAAAAGCTTCAGCTATGGAGGGAAATGGCTTCTCGTCTGCAAGAACGAAATATCCGTTAAGGCAGTTCAGTGCAACAACAAAAGGATAGCTGGTATTTTTAAGGTCCTTTACATCCCCGGATGAAAACATATTATTTGCCCAGTCTGCCACAGCACCATGTCCTGTGTAATTTACAATCAGGGGGTTAGAATTAATAGCAGATATTATGGCTGGTTTAAAACCACCCTGAAGTTCCCTTTGATAGACTTTCTGCGGGACGTAGCCGGGAGGCTTTATCAGTTCTGCAAGTGAGTCTGACAGGCCTTCAAAATCTGGTCTATCATCATCTGCAATCAGTACAACATTTTTAGATTTAACAGGAGTTCTTTCATGTGACATAATCTTGGAGACCACCGACGAAACATCATCAGGAAACTTGGCAGGAATCCTTCCGATATTCATATCCGGCAATATATCGTCGTTGGAATCCGCAAACCAGTTATCACTCGGCACTTCTCCAATCACCGGATAATTATAGAGGTATGCCGGGAGATAACTCTTAACAGCATAATTCACACCATTTCCGCTCAAATCCTTATAATCAACCGTCGCATCACCTACCAGAAGTACATATACAGGCTTTACCGCCCATTTTTCATAGGCATATTTAAGAAATGCCTTTATCGCATACGGGGTCTCTATCCCATCACCAAATTCGTCATAAATTTCATTGACCTTGACTGTAAGAACAGTGTGTCCCTGCTTAGCCCTGTAATCAGCAAGGGGTTTAATCGCATCAGCGAAGTCTTCATGTGTAATTATTATATAGTCTGCAGATTTTGATGAAATGGATGAAGGTAAATATGGCTCTACAACAGGCGACATCCTCTTCTGACCCGGGTTTGAAGATACAGCCAAAAACAGCCTCTTATTATCATAGGGACCAGAAAATGAGACCGCATAATCACCTTCTGATATTTTCTTTGGATCAGATATGAGGATCTTCCGAACATCCTTTGGATCTGATATTTCATAAACTGATATGTCATTCGAAGAAAAGTTTGAGAGGGTAATATTATTATTTCCTGTAAACTCTACAACATTTTGTTCCGCCTTATATTCCCGGTTATAAACAACCTCAAACCAGTCGAGGTAAAACAGTCCGCCGCCAGCGCTTTCAATTGTGAGAGTATTAGGACCATTATTAAATAACCCCGCAGATATTCCTGAAATCTCTATATCATATGGGTCCTGACTATCCCACTCCTGATTCCAGACAGGATTGTTGTTGATATATACCTTGATATAATGTTTAAAACTTACAGACTGGAGTCGTATCCTGAGGGATACCGGTACTGTTTTATCAATGAATCTTGTAGGGAAGGAATGGGTAACCCTGTCATCAATGTTATCATTAGGGTTATCAGGATAAACCTTGTCCCCCCAGAACCAGTGCTCCCTCACATCAGAAGGCAACTTTATCTCAGGATAGTTCCTTTGGACATACATCGTATCCTCTTCCATATGTAATCGCCGTTGATAGGATAAACCGGGAGAAGTTGGCTGCCCGGGGGGTGGTGTTACTTTTGACATCCTTTTACCATTTTTTTCGCCAATGGAGAGCCAGTAGACATTGGTTTCTGTAAATCTAAACCGGCTGTCATCGCGGCCAATAGCCTTTCCATAAAACTCTATAAAGTCTCCACGGTCAAAAATACCATTACTGTTACTATCAACAAAATCTATCGGGATATCATCTCCCTGATTTGAAAGTCTTATTGTCAAAGGTGAAAAGGATACGGAAGAACACGCACTGTATAGATCAGAAAACGAAAATCTGTAAATCCCGTCTTTACTGACCTTTACCTTTGCTATCTTACCAGAACTGTTACAGGAAATAGTTGCCTTACTCCCACCGGTATTACCGCTATTGTTATCTCCACTGCCTGGCGAATTTCCTCCACCACTAGAACCACATCCGGCAAGGAAGGATATAATGATGAGTGAAAAGAGATATTTTTTCATTATCTTATAAAGATTAATTGCATTTACCATGCCGTATTATTGTAGTTTTTGGGGAAATACCCTTGCTCCAGGAAGAAGTGATTTGCCAGGATTCATTATTTTCTTCTTTTCTGTAGATATTTCAACAGGTTCTGACTCTTTAACCGATCCATCATTTGACATAATTTCAATCCTGTATTTATAGGCAACATTTTCTCTGACTCCTGCATCCCTGAATGTGTAAAGAAGACCCTTTTCACCGGCCTGTGAAGAAAAGTACGGTATAGGGATAGAATTAACTGTTTCCAGTTTTTTACCTTTGTTATCCGATCTCCGGACATTAAATCTCTTAATATTTCCGACTGACGCCCATCTAAGGACCGCCTTGCCATCATCGTCAATGCTTACTTCAAACGGCTCATTTACTTTATCCCCGTCTTTAACCTGACTTACAGCCAATTCATTACCATTGTCATCTTCTATCTTTATTGCAAAGTCACCTGGAGAAGGATATGCTTCTTTCTCCGGTTCATTTAATGCCTTGCTCTTAGACACAGATGCACTTTCTGACCCAATATCAATGGAATCATGACTTGTAACTTCTTTATCCACTTCCTCCGTGGTGATTTTCTCCTCGCTAATATTATCCATAACAGCAGTACTGTTTTGAGGACCCGATTCACTGATAGCTACTGACGTCCCGGCACTCGCCGGCAAATCACCAGATTCAACCGCTGAAGGCTGACCTGCTGACATCGGCACCGCTTCAACAGGCGTTGCTGACGCAATCATATGGGTACTTATACTTCCATTAATATCCACATTTTCCAGTTTATAGAAGTATGTAACTCCATTCTCCACACCGGTGTCCTCAAAGTTGTACGTAACACCCGATGTCGGCGAACCCTTTGATCTTATAACCCAGCTGTTTATCCTTGTAAATGGTCCGGCCATGGTCGGCCCTCTCAATATGTTAAAGCCCATACTGTCTACTTCTGCGGCTGTGGACCATGTCAGCAATACCTTGTCAGCCAGACCGATTGCATTAAACGACGTCAGAGTAACGAGGGTTGCCTCTTCTACTGCAGCAGAGAATTCTGAGAAACTATACACATCACCACATACAAAATTGTTATTGACATCCAGTACCACAGTACGGTCCCTGAACACACCTCCCTCAACATGCAGCCATCTTAATCCCCTTTCTCCGCCGTAGCCGACACCAAAGTATCTCTGATCAGCATACGTAAAGCACATTCTTACCTTACCGGTAAATAGCGCAGTCGTCCGTATATCAAAGTACGCAGGAGGTGAACCGTGGAGGAACCCGGATGGAAGAGATGAACCGGTCACGGAATTTGTAACATATGTATCACCTGCAGCCGTAACCTGATCAAAGGTAATAGTCACATTGATATCCGGTTTAACAACAACATTTAAACCAACCGGCGTGTATGTGTTTGTTACAATAGGGCCGGTCAGGTTTCCGGATTGCGGAAGTGATGTTGATTCGAGCCCGTCAGTTGCTTCAAAGTAATAATTGTGGGTACCGTCAGACAGGGTATTACTATATAGATATTGTTCTCCGTTGGTGTAAATTCCATCTCTCAATATAGCCGTTGCCGAGTTATCTACCGTCATGGCATAGCATGTACCATCCAGGCACAATCTCTTAGACGCAGGCGCCTGATTGTCCAGGTCTGTGTAAACCACTTTGAAATTAAACGTAACATTTGTATTTCCATTATCCGGGTCAACACCATCAGTCACATATCCGGTCTCTGCAGAAAATGAGAGTGTTGGTATATAGTTTACATGAGGACCATTCAGACTCCCTGAGGTAGGCGTTTTTGTGTATGCCATACCATCCATAGTCTCGAAATAGTAAATGTGGTCCCCGGAGTTAAGGGTATTAATAGAATAAGTAAACTGCTCACCATTGCTGAAGTCGCCATCTCTGAGTAAAGGATCCAGCGCCGCTGAATCAAGACTCATGGCTGAGCATGGCGTTAAATCTATACATACCCTGACAAATGTCGGCGAATTATTATTGACGTCGCGGTACACGATCTTGTACCTGTATGCAGTGCTCTTGAGACCACTATTAGGTTCAACGGCATCTCCACTGCCATAACCAGCCTCAGTAGGATAGTTGAGTTGCGGCGGGACATTTACCAGTGAAATTGATGCCTGGCCAGTAGCACTTCCCTGAACAGAATTAACGGCTACTGCTGCAGTCCCTGCGGTTGTACCTGATCGTAAAACGAATGTTATAATGCCTCCGGTTACAGACACCTGAATACCCGGGGTAAGGGCGTCAGCGTCTGACGTTGTAATAGTCCCCATACTGGTAGAAACAGTGATAAGTGCTCCGTTGGAAACGGTATTATTGTAAACATCCCTGATGACCCCGCTTGTAACATTGCTTACTGATACACCATCGGCAAGCATGGCAGTCGG
>JADLDG010000098.1 GCA_020846775.1 Nitrospirota bacterium | reverse complement strand
GAGACGGGGGGCTGATGCAGTGATCCCGAAACCCCTTGAGATGAAGAAGCTGTTAAAGATCACAAAGGGTATTTTACAACCACAAAGGAGGAGATAAGTCATGTTTAAAAAGGTTGGATTAAATTTATTTGCTGTAATCATCTGTACACTTGTCCTTCTGACAGGATGGGGATGCGCCAAAAAGGTTTCAACGACAGACAATGTCATCAGTGAACCTGGAAAAGAGTCGCCCGAAATAGAAGGCAAAGCTGCGGAGGAGCTTTCATTTGTTCAGGAACCTTCCATTCCTCAAGAAAGAGACAGTATCCCGGAGGGGATGCTTGATTCGGGCAGCCTCGTCATGAAACTTGAGGACATCTTCTTTGACTTTGATAAAGAAATTATCAGGCCTGATTCAAAGTTAATACTTGACAGAAATGTTCAATTGCTTAAAGAACATCCGTTGATGGAGGTCGTCATTGAGGGTCATACGGACGAACGGGGGACTAATGAATACAACCTGGCCCTCGGTGAACGCAGGACCCGATCAACCAAACGGTATCTTGTTGCAAGAGGCGTAGCTTCTGAACGACTCAGGACCATTTCATATGGAGAGGAACGGCCCTTCTGTACTGAGAACACAGAGGAATGCTATCAGTCAAACAGACGTGCTCACTTTGTTCCCGTGAATGATTAACTTTTGTATCAGAGAGCCTGGGAATTATTCTGGATTTTATAAAATAATTGTTCTATAGTAATAATAGATAGTTTCATCAAGCAAAGATATCCTGACATTATACCGTCATCGTTCTTATGCAGTGACAAAGATAATAATAATTACAGACCTGGATGGCACCCTGCTGCATCCGGTAAGCTACTCCTTTGAGGATGCCGTCCCTGCTCTTGAAGAAATTCGTGAAGCAGATATTCCGGCAGTCCTGTGTTCCAGCAAGACCAAGGCAGAGATTGAAGTTTATCGTAAGTGTATAAATAACCCGGATCCTTTTATTTCTGAAAACGGGGGCGGCATATTTATCCCTGAAGGATATTTTGCTGAGCATGAGAAAAACAGAAGCGATGATGAATACACAGTAACCGTTCTTGGCAAGCCATATAGCATTATCAGAGCGGTGTTCCATGATATCCGTGAAACAACAGGAATAAGAGTAAAGGGATTTGGCGATATGACCCTGGAAGAGGTGGCGTTGCTTACAGGCATGCAACTGTCAGATGCCTGCCTGTCAAAGGAAAGAGACTTTGACGAACCTTTCATTTTTGAAAAAGGGGAAGACCGTGTGACAGAGTTTTTAGATGCAATAGAGTCTGCAGGGCTGCACTGGACTCAGGGAAGGTTTTATCACATCCTTGGTGATAATGACAAAGGAAAGGCCGTTAAGATTCTCATGGATCATTATAAAAGGGCTTATGGCAGTGTTGTGACAATAGGTCTCGGCGACAGTTTCAATGACCTCCCGCTTCTGCAGAATGTAGACTATCCGGTTCTTGTTCAGAAGGAAGACGGAAGTTATGAAGGAAAAATTAAACTTCAAAACATTATAAGGGCGGATGGTATAGGCCCTGTTGGATGGAACAGGGAAGTTATCAAACTGATAAGAAGGATAAGAGAGAATGAAAAATAGAAAAAAACTTATAAGCATTTTTGATGCCGCACTGAAATCAGTGGAATCATACGACTCTGTCCGCAAATCGATAAGTCTCCGGAATGAGGAAATAATTATCAATGGGCAGGTTGCATATAAAATAAACGACTTTAACAAACTGGTCGTTGTAGGTGCAGGAAAGGCAACTGCACCTATGGCTCAGGCCGTTGAAGATATATTTGGAGAACGGATTGATAACGGGATTATCATAGTAAAATATGGACATACGAGACCGCTTAAAAAGATAATACAGATTGAGGCATCGCATCCGCTGCCTGATGCTTCCGGACTTGCAGGAACAAATAGTATAATGGAAATGCTGCATAATGCTGATGCGAAGACGCTTGTCATATGTCTGCTTTCCGGCGGTGCTTCCTCCTTGCTTGTTTCACCTGTAGGCGATATTACTCTGGATGACAAAAAGTATGTGACAGACCTGCTGCTCAAAGCAGGCGCAACGATAAATGAATTGAATGTTCTCAGGAAGCATATATCAGGGGTCAAAGGGGGACGGCTTGCAGAGATGGCGTATCCTGCATCGGTAGTGACTCTCGTACTGTCTGATGTAATCGGTGACAGGCTTGATGTTATTGCCTCCGGTCCCACTGTTCCGGATAGTTCAACCTTTAGAGATGCCATGGATGTAATAGGGAAATATAAACTTGAAGATAAGGTGCCTGATAGTGTACTCAGATATATCGGGAAGGGTTTGCAGGGAGAGATAGAAGAGACACCGATGCAGGACGGCGTTTTATTCGGTAATGTAAGGAATGTAATTGTGGGAAGTATTAAGCAAGCCCTTGCTGCAGCAGCGGAAAAAGCAGAATCTCTGGGACATAAGGCTGAAATAATTGCCACTGATATTCAGGGTGATGTTTCACAGGTAGCAGGATATTTGGCAGAGAAGGCAATTGAAGCCAAAAAACCATTGAAGAACGGAAGCGAACCGGTTTGTCTCCTGTCAGGCGGTGAGACTACTGTGGCAGTCAAGGGGAAAGGGCTTGGAGGCAGAAACCAGGAGTTGGCCCTTGCATTTGCCATGGCAATCGAAGGAGAGAAAGGTATAACCATGCTTTCTGCGGGTACGGATGGTACAGATGGCCCTACGGATGCGGCAGGGGCGATAGTTGATGGTGAAACATTCTCTCTTGCGTGCAAATATGGAATTGACCCTATCACGTATCTCGGAAATAACGACTCATATAATTTTTTCAAAAATCTTGATTCTCTTACAGGGATGCATCATCACATGATAACAGGTCCGACATGGACAAATGTCATGGACATGCAGATCATGCTGGCAGAGGCAGGTGACTGACAGATGGATAATACAGACATCCTTGTTGGAATCGCCAGTTATAATAATGCCGGGACTATCGGACATGTTGTAAAGGCAGTAGATGCAGGACTTGTAAAATATTTTCCGGATAAACGGGCGATCATCGTCAACTCGGATGGAGGCTCAAAGGATGGGACACCGGATATCGTGAGATCAGCCGTACATGATCATGCCGCGATGTTTCTTTCTCATCCCGTGTATCCTATTCACAGGATCAGCATGCCTTACAGCGGAATTCCGGGTAAGGGGAGCGCCTTCAGGGCCTTATTCCGTAAGGCTGTAGAGATGAAGGCAGAGGCATGTTGTGTTGTAGATGCGGATTTACGCAGTATAACGCCTGAGTGGTTAGAGCTTCTTCTGTCACCTGTTATTCAAAAGGGTTTTGACTTTGTAGCCCCGCTCTACAGCAGGCATAAGTATGATGGGACTATTACCAACTCAATTGTCTATCCTGTAACAAGGGCGCTCTATGGCAGGAGGGTCAGGCAACCCATAGGAGGGGAGTTTGGATTTTCCGGAAAAATGGCGGAGTTTTATGTGTCACAGGAGGTATGGGAAAGCCATGTTGCACGCTTTGGTGTAGATATATGGATGACAACAGAGGCGATTGCCAATGATTTCAAGGTCTGTCAGACCTTTCTGGGAGCAAAAATTCACGACCCTAAAGATCCCGGTTCAGACCTGGCTGATATGCTGTTGCAGGTAGTGGCTACCCTGTTTAATCTGATGGAGAAACACCATGATAAATGGAAGGATGAAAAGGGCTCATCTGATGTCCCGACCTTTGGTTTCAGATACCACGTGGGGCTTGAATCCGTAAAGGTAAATGCAGAGAAGATGCTGAACATATTCAAAGCAGGGTTAAACGATCTGCGGGGTATCTGGAAGGATGTAATGGGACCGGGAGATCTTGGTGAGTTAGAAAGTCTTGGAAACCTTTCCGTCGGGGAATTTCGTTTCCCGGACGGATTATGGACAAGGGTTATATATGACTTTATTGTTGCTTATCATAAAAAGGTGATGTCTCCGGAACACCTTATCAGGTCTCTTGTACCTTTATATCTCGGGAAGACGGCATCATTTGTGTTTGAAGTGGAAAACATGGAACAGGAAGGCGCGGAGGCCTGCATAGAAACATTGTGTCTGGAGTTTGAAAATAACAAAGACTACCTTGTAACTAACTGGAAATGAGGAGGTGGTGTCATGGAAAACTTTATGGACTTATTATTACAGCCGCTCAGGGATGTTGGAATGGCGTTCTTTGAATTTGTGCCGAATCTGCTTGCAATGCTGATTATTTTTATTGCCGGTTTCTTATTCTCATGGTTGATTAAACTATTGATTCTGCGGTTCTTCAGGATTATAAACTTCGATAGTTGGTGTGACCGGGTGGGTTTGACCGCCATTATAAGAAAGGGTGATGTATGGTCAAGACCGTCAGATGTTTTCGGGAGTATAATTTTTTGGTTTCTTATTATATTCTCCTTCATAATAGGATTAAGCGCCCTTCGGCTGCAGACCATTGATAACCTGATAGAACAATTCTTATTCTATATTCCCCGTGCATTCTCCGCTATTGTTATCCTTATTGCAGGATATATATTTGCAGGATTTATCAGCAGGGCGGTATTGATTACTGCAGTAAACAGCGGTTATCACTATGCAAAGATACTTGCCGAGGCTGTAAGGCTTTTGCTTATTGTTCTTATACTTGCTATGGCGCTTGAACAACTCCGGATAGCGCCGGGAATAGTGATAGCTGCCTTCTCGATTGTATTTGGCGGCATCATCCTCGCCCTTGCAATAGCATTCGGCATAGGTGGAATAGATGCAGCGAAAAGAATCATTAACGGCGGCGAAGGGAAGCCGGAGCCTAAAGAGAGGAAGAATAATGAGAAAGAAAGAGATGCTGAATATTTATAGGAGGTGAAAAATGGCAGACTTCTATCAAACAGATTTGATAATTACATTACACAGGCTTGGAAGTCCTGGACTGGAAAGGATTGAGTCTGAACTCATGGAATACTCCAGGCAAAGGCCGATAGCGTTGGTTCTTCCTGCTCTTGTTACAGAGTTTCAGGGTGAGGCAATTAAAGGAATAATTGCAGAATTAAAAAAGGTCAAATATATCCGTGAGGTCATTCTCACCCTTGGCAGGGCGCATGATAATGAATTCAGGGATGTCAGAGAGTTCATGTCGCAGCTCCCCTGTGAAGTAAAGATTGTTCATAACGAGGGTAAAAGGATTAAGGAGATTTATGCAACGCTGGAGAGAAATAATGTCTGGGCCGGGGAAGATGGCAAGGGGCGTTCTGCGTGGATCGCCTATGGATACGTTATCGCTAACGCACAATCTGAAGTCATAGCGCTGCATGACTGCGATATAGTTACATATAACAGGGGAATGCTTGCCAGGTTGTGCTATCCCGTTGCAAATCCCAATATAGATGTAGTGTTTTGCAAAGGCTTCTATAGCAGAATAACCGACAAAATGCACGGAAGGGTGACCAGGCTGTTAATGACCCCGATCATCAGGGCCTTGCAAAAACTTGTGGGACCAAATCCCTTTCTCCTGTTCATGGATAGCTTCAGGTATCCGCTTGCAGGGGAATTTGCAATGATAACTGATATGGCAAGGACTAACAGGATACCATGGGACTGGGGGCTTGAGGTCGGTGTACTTTCCGAGGTCTTCAGAAATTATTCACCACGCCGGGTTTGCCAGGTTGACATAGCTGATAATTATGAGCATAAGCATCAACAGCTTTCCCCTGATGATGCCCGAAAAGGATTGATGAGGATGTCTGTGGACATTTGCAAATCCCTTTTCAGATTCCTTGCTGCTGAGGGGGTTGTCCTTTCTGACAGTTTTTTTAAATCGCTTCAGGTGGCGTACGTAAGGCTTGCCGAGGATACTATGGTGAAGTACGAAGCGGATGCTGCAATTAACGGCCTCAAATTTGACAGACATGAAGAGGCGGGCGCTGTTGAGGCATTTGCAAATGCCATAAGGCTTGCATCCGAGGCATATTCAGAAAACCCGATGACTGCCCCGCTGATCCCAAACTGGAACAGGGTCACCTCTGCCATACCCAGCATACTTGATATGCTGAAAAAGGCCGTGGACGAGGACAATAGATGATTTACAATAAGTTATCATTAGTAGTTCTGACATTAATTACATCTTTAGTGATTCCGGCGATCTCATTTGCCACGGAGACTACGCAGGGTGGCGGTGAACACGGCTCCAACATAACCATAATATTCCTCTGGGTCGCCATCGTCCTGATACTTGCCAAGGTCTCTGCCCTTGTAGAGCGTGTCGGGCAGCCTGCGGTCCTGGGTGAAATATTAATGGGAATCTGTCTTGGCAACCTGCCCCTCCTTGGCATTTACTTCTTTGCGCCGATGGTCTCTAATGAGATCATGCATTTCCTCGCAGAACTCGGTGTGGTTATACTACTGTTTTACATAGGCATGGAGAGCAGTGTTGAAAGCATGGCCAAAGTTGGTGTCCAGTCTTTCCTGGTTGCCACTGTAGGAGTCGTAGTACCCTTTGTATTAGGGACATACGTTGCCGGTCCGATCTTAATGCCTGGACATTCTGCTAATACATATCTTTTCCTGGGTTCAATACTGACAGCTACATCTGTAGGCATCACTGCAAGGGTGCTTAAGGACATAGGGAAATCGCAGACAGCCGAATCAAGGGTCATTATAGGCGCAGCAGTCATAGATGATATTATGGGACTTGTAATCCTTGCCGTTGTCTCTGCGATAGTTTTTAAGGGAAGTGTCAGCATGGCTGAGATGGGCATCATACTGGCGAAGGCAATAATCTTCCTTGTAGGAGCAGTCCTTATAGGTATGCCGCTTGCCCCATTCCTTGGTAAGTTCTTCTCAAGGATACATACAGGGATAGGAATGAAGTTCGCCCTCGTTATTTCTTTCGGGCTTGTCTTTGCGTACCTTGCATCTTTAGTCGGATTGGCGCCTATAGTAGGCGCTTTCGCCGGCGGACTGATATTAAAGCCTGTACATTTCAGGGAATTCGAAAGACCAGGGATAGTTGATGAGATTGAGGAAGCTGTACATGAGAGTGAAACCCGTGGCGCCTTTATTGCAAAGATCAAGGGGATAACAGAATCTCATTCCGAGAAACATACAGAAGATTTTGTGGACCACCTGGGTCATTTCCTGGTTCCGATATTCTTTGTCATTACAGGGATGCAGGTAAAGTTGGAGGCATTCATGGATTTTAAGATAGTCCTCCTGTCGCTCGGTATATTTGTCATAGCAGTAATCGGCAAGATAGTTGCCGGCTTCGTGTGTGGAAAAGGGATCAATAAATGGGTTGTAGGAGTCGGTATGATACCCCGTGGAGAAGTCGGCCTTATCTTTGCCAATATGGGTAAGTCACTTGGTGTAATGGATGATAATATATTTTCAGCAATCGTGGTGGTTATAATGCTCACAACCCTCGTGACACCGCCGGTGCTGTCTGCTTTATTAAAAGACTGATTTACAACTATATTTTATTCTTGTTATTGATATTCTTATTTGACATGTTATACATTATAAAACTGTGATGCTAAAGAACATAAAAGAACCGACAGTACTCTTCATCAGTATTCTAAAATGGGTGGTCTTAGCAACAATTATAGGAGTAATTGTAGGTTTATCAACTGCGGTATTCCTGAAGATATTGAATGGGAGTATAACTTATACAAATCAGTATCACCTATACTTTCTCACTCTTCCTGCGGCGTTATTTTTGAGTTCTATCCTGACAAAATATCTGGCGCCCGAAGCAGGGGGGCATGGGACAGAGAAGGTGATCGAGGCTGTCCATAAGCAATCCGGAAATATAAAGGCGCTGGTTGTCCCAGTGAAGCTTATTACTACGGTCATCACCCTTGTCTCTGGCGGCTCTGCAGGGAAAGAAGGACCCTGTGCCCAGATTGGGGCCGGGCTCTCGTCGATTTTTGCGAATCTCTTTAGATTTGAAGAGAGTGACCGCAAAAAACTGGTCATATGTGGGATCAGTGCGGGATTCGCCTCTGTCTTCGGTACCCCCATAGCAGGGGCCATATTTGGTGTCGAGGTTCTCTTTGTAGGCGGTATTTTATATGATGTCCTTCTGCCGTCTTTTATTTCAGGGCTTATAAGCTATCAGGTCTCATCAGCTATGGGGATAACCTACTTTTATCATCCCATTGAATTTGTCTATATCTTCAGTGAATCCTTCTTTCTAAAGGTAGTACTGGGAGGGATATTCTTTGGCATCTGTTCATTCTTACTTATTGAGGTATTGAAGATAGGTGAAAAAATTTCCAGAGTGATCAAGATATGGTCTCCGCTGAAGGGACTTATTGGAGGTTTTCTTCTTATAGGTTTAGCCTTGATATTTTCAAGGCGATATCTTGGTCTCGGGCTTAATTCAATCGAGTATTTTTTACAAGGTGGAAAAGCCGACTGGTTTGACTTTATCCTGAAGATGGTCTTCACCAGTATTACGCTGAACTTCTGCGGAAGTGGAGGGATCGTTACTCCCACGTTCTTTATTGGTGCCGCCTCCGGGAGTCTGTTCGCAAGGATGCTGGGAGAGGATATCGCCACCTTTTCAGCCATCGGTCTGGTGAGCCTTCTTGCAGGTGCCGCCAATACACCGATTGCCGCAAGCATTATGGCGGTGGAGTTGTTTGGGGCAAGGATAGCACCTTATGCAGCCGTGGCCTGCGTGATCAGCTTCCTGATGACCGGCCATAGAAGTGTATACCCCTCACAGATCCTTGCTGTTAAGAAATCCTCATCTCTCGAAGTCGAAATAGGGAAAGAGATCGAGGGGATAAAACCGGAGTATAAACATAGGAGGAAGAGCCTCACATCGGCAGGTTTAAGGATTGCCAGGAAGATAAAGAAAGATAAAAAAGAGGAGTAAACAATTCGAATGGAATTATCCTTTGTGTTTTTAATTGCAGGCGTAATAATCCTGATCGGTTTCTTCGGCGGTCTTTCTTTTGAGAGGACAAAAGTCCCCGATGTCCTTGTTCTTCTGGGAATAGGGGTGATTCTTGGCCCTTTATTCAATCTGGTTGAACCGAAAAGCCTGACCCACTTTGCCGAGTATTTTGGCTCTCTGGCATTGATGATCATCCTATTCGAAGGCGGGATGGACATGGACATGGACAAACTGATGAAGGAATTTGGCACAGCATCCCTTCTGGTTCTTATCTCTTTTTCCCTGTCCACTCTGTCCATCGCGGGCTTTTTGTATTACGTGGAGGGATGGGGTATCATGAGGAGCCTGCTCCTCGGCACCATCCTGGGGTGTACGAGCGCTGCCATCGTCATACCCGTGATTGCTCCGATGTCAATGGGAGCGGAAATAAAGACAATCCTCTCGGTTGAATCGGCATTGAGCGACGTCTTTGCCGTGATATTTACGGTTTCTCTGATCGAATTTGTAAAGCTCGAAACGGTGGGAATAGAAACCCCCTTCCGTGCTGTGGCCAGTTCATTTTCCATAGCAATTGTGCTGGGGATATTGGCAGGCCTACTCTGGTTGAAGATCCTCGATTTCTTCAGAGGCCGCAAATACTCCTATATGACTACTCTTGCCGCAATGTTGATCATATTTGCAACGGTGAATTTTCTGGGAGGAAGCGGCCCTATTTCAATCCTCATATTCGGTCTTATCCTGGGGAATTGTAGTGATTTTGCTAAATTCCTGAAATTGAGAACCTGTGTCCTGGTGGATGAAGCCATCAAATTCCTTCATGGTGAAGTAACCTTTTTTATCAGAACCTTTTTCTTTGTATACATGGGTATGATGATATCTTTCAATTTTATAGACTTCAATTTTATAACCTTGAGTTTTTCCCTCCTTTTGATTATTCTTATTATAAGATACTTCGGCGTAGGTCTGACTGTTCTTGTCTACCATTCGAAAAGAGCTGACCGGTTTGTGATGATGTCCATGTTGCCCCGAGGTCTTGCATCGGCCGTACTTGCCACACTTCCTGCTGCAGCGAACATCCGGGGAAGTGAAAACTTTATCGACTATACCTTTGCTGTCATTGTTCTTACGAATATCATCATGACTCTGGGTGTATTCCTGGTAGAAAAGAGATTGCAAATATCATAATAGAAAGGAAGGGTAATGATGATATCCAGATTCGGACACATCTTATTCCCACTTGTCGTCTTTGTTATCTCGACGGTCATCCTGTTTATCGTGAGAGGGATTGCCTTCAAGGTTCTCCACAGATGGGCATCCGGTACAGATACAGATATTGATGACATCATTATCCGGTCCGTCAAGACATCCTCCATCTACTGGTGTATTGCCATCGGGTTGTATATCGGTGTGGCGATGTCCGATCTTCCGGACAAGTATACGTTTTATATCAGCAAGACGATCCATGTCATTGTCATCCTCTCGATCGCCGTTGCATCCGCCAATCTCTCCGGGAAGATATTTACGAATTATGTTCAAAGGATCAATCTCCCCATCCCGACGACAGGGCTTGCATATGGGATTCTCAAGGGGACAATACTTGTCCTGGGGCTCCTGATAGCCCTCAGTGTCGTCGGCATCTCCATAACGCCCATTATTACCGCACTTGGTGTCGGAGGTCTTGCTGTTGCTCTTGCACTGCAGGATACCCTTTCTAACTTATTCGCCGGGATCCATATACTTGTGGAAAAATCGATACGGGTTGGAGACTTTGTAAGGCTTGAGACTGGACAGGAGGGATATGTCGAAGATATCACATGGAGGACGACACGGATAAAGATGCTGCCGAACAACATGGTCATCATCCCGAATAACAAGCTTGCCCAGAGTATCGTGACCAACTATTATCTCCCTGAAAAGAGGATGTCCCTCCTGATTCCTATCGGCGTCAGTTACTCTGCTGATCCGGAAAAAGTGGAGAAAATTCTTGTCGAAGAGGCACAAAATGCAATCGGGAAAATACCGGGTCTCCTCGGGGATCCACCGCCTTTTGTTCGCTTTATCCCTGGCTTCGGGGAAAGCTCGCTCGACTTCACCCTTATCTGTCAGGTGAAGGAGTTTGTGGATCAGTACCTCGTTCAGCATGAGCTGAGAAAGAGAATATTCAAGAGGTTTAATGAGGAAGGTATCGAGATACCGTTCCCTCACAGAACGGTCTATCTGAGGGAGGAAAAAAGATGGGAGAAGGAATAAAACCCTTTGAGTTCAGGCAGTGTACGGGCATTATCAAATCTACAGGAATGAAGGCAAGAAATCTGCTTGAACTGAGGGATATGATTGCTAAGATTAGTGATGATTCTCTATTTCATCATACCTGTCAATATTTTTTAAAGGGTCACATACTGGAATATACCAATGACTTTGCCCAATGGGCGGGAGAAAGCCTGGAAGAGAGAGCGCTTGCGGAACATCTGTCCAATGTAGATTCCTATGAATTCGGAGAGATTGATGATTTAAGGTTGGAACTACTCCGGGTTATAAACGGCTATGTTAGTGTCTTTCCAGAGCCCAGAGAGGCCATATCCGGGAATGAGTTTTATTTTAATGAGGCTGTCACGTTTATATTCTCTGCCGGGGTAAGGGCCAGGAATCTCGCAGAGTTTCTTATAGCACTGAAATATATTGATTCCAGTTCCATATACTATCACTTCTATGAGGCGCGTGTCCGTCTCGGCGACGGGACAGACGACTTTTCGCGATGGGTGGAAGAGGCCCTGAGGAAACGCGAACTGGCGGAAAGGATCAGGGCGATTGACCTTTTCATTTATAGTTTAGAAGGAATTCGGGAACGTATCATAAAAGTGATTGAAGAAGAATTAAGAGATGAGATGGAATTCCGGGGGGGTGAGTGATGATCAATCAATATGCAGGAATAGCCCCTAAAGGAGATCTATTGTTATTACGGAAACTTAGCGAAAAGCTGGCTGGCAGGTCCTTTCTGCACATCAACTCAACCCGTTCGGGAGGCGGGGTGGCTGAGATATTAAACAGGATGATTCCCTTCCTCAAGGGAATCGGAATTGATGCAAGGTGGGAGGTCATCGAAGGGGATTCAAAATTTTTCGATATCACAAAAAAGATCCACAACGCCCTTCAGGGAAATCCTGAGAAGATCACCCCTGAGATGTGGGGGTATCATTTTGAGACCAACAGGAGGTATGCGGAAAGGCTCGGTCTCCAGGCGGATGCCCTGTTCATCCATGACCCCCAGCCTTTCCCTCTCGTTGAGTTCAGGAAAAATGGCAAATGGATATGGAGATGCCACATTGATCTGTCGAACCCCCAGAAAGATGTCTGTGATTATCTTACAAAATATTGCAGAAAGTATGATTCGGCGATATTTTCCGTAGCAAGATTTGCGAGGGCCCTCGGCACTGATGAATTTATCATCCCTCCCTCTATCGATCCCCTGAGTGAAAAAAACAGGGAATTGACAGATCAGGAAGTCAGTGGTGTCCTGGCAAGGTTCAATTTACCGGCAGACAGGCCGGCAATACTCCAGGTCTCACGGTTTGACCGCTTCAAGGATCCCGTCGGCTTGATCAACGCATTCAGGATGGTCCGGAAATATAACGACTCCATCCTCATCATAGCAGGGAGTCCCGCAACAGATGACCCCGAGGGGGAGATGGTCTTAAATGAAGTGAAGGAGTTTGCGGCTGGTGACCCTGATATTTATATCCTTCTTCTTCCTCCCTTCAGTGACAGGGATATCAATGCCCTCCAGCGAGCAGCCACAGTGGTACTTCAAAAGTCCCTGAAAGAGGGGTTTGGCCTGACTGTATCGGAGGCAATGTGGAAGGGGAAACCCGTTATCGGAGGGGCCGTGGGTGGAATTCCCCTTCAGATCATCCATGGGGTTACGGGTTTCCTCGTCCATTCGATAGAAGGGGCTGCATTCCGGATCAGGCAGGTCCTTAACAATCCGGAATTGGCCAGGGGAATGGGGGAAAGGGGCAGGGAATATGTGAGGACTAATTTTCTCATAACGAAACAAATAAGGGATTATCTCGCTGTCTGGTACTCCCTGGAAAATAAAGGGAGGGGTATTCTCGAACTTTGATATCAGCTGTACACAGAGTTCTCATACCGGTTCTACTCCTGTCGCTATTCTTTTCCGGCGCCTGTACCCGACCGGAAAAAGATAAAGAGAGGCCGGCGGTCATTGTTTTCAAGCATGGCAAAATTGCCGGCGACCCTCAGCAGTTCAGGCAGATCATAGAGCGCTTTGAATCAGAAAATCCCGGGATAAAGGTGAAAGATGAGACCCTCCCTGCATCTACAGACGAACAGCATCAATTCTATGTCATCAATCTTGAGGGTAGAAGCTCTGATTTCGATGTCTTCAGCATGGATGTCATCTGGGTGCCTGAATTCGCCAGGGCAGGCTGGTTAAGAGATCTGAGCCATCTACTCCAGGCTGGGGAGGGGAAAGACTTTTTCCAGGGCCCCATGCAGGCAGTGACTTACAGGGATAAAATCTATGCAATCCCCTGGTATATCGATGCGGGCCTTTTATACTACCGGAAAGATCTCCTCGAAAAACATGGGTTCAGACCGCCTGAGACCTGGCAGGAGCTAATCAGGATTGCCCAACATATCTCGGAAAGGGAAAGGGGTGTGTATGGCTTTATCTGGCAGGGGAAACAGTATGAAGGGCTGGTCTGCAATGTCCTTGAGTATATCTGGGGCAACGGTGGTGACATATTGGAAGACGGAAGGTCCGTTATCAACACCCCTGAAAATGTTGAGGCTCTAAAGTTTATGCGGGACTTGATTGTAGAATACGAAGTAACGCCCCCCCTGGTGGCAACCGCCATAGAAGAGCCGACAAGGCATATATTCGGCACTGGCAGGGCGGTCTTCATGAGGAACTGGCCCTATGCCTGGAATATCTTTGAGAGGGAAGGATCCCCTGTTAGAGGAAAGGTCGGCGTCTCAGCGCTGCCGGCCTTTCCAGGGAAAGATTCTGCATCTACCCTCGGTGGATGGCAACTCGGGATAAACAGGTACACCAGAAATCCGGAGGCCGCAGAGAAATTGATCGCCTTTCTGACATCCCCGGAGATACAGAAGCAACTCGCCCTGACAATAGGATACAAGCCGACAAGGAAATCCCTGTATCATGACCCGTACCTCGTGAGGGAACAACCCTTTATCGTAAATCTTTATGATATCTTCATGAAGGCGCGGCCAAGGCCGGTGTCCCCCTACTACATGATGATCAGCCAGGTCATGCAGCCTGAATTCAGCGCCGCCCTTTCCGGGATAAAGACATCGGAGGAGGCTCTATCTTCTGCACACCGGCAGATCGAATTTATCCTACAGGTGGAGCAATGACAGAGAGGGAAAGTGGAAACCGCTATGTGATACCGGCATTGGTCCTCTTGACCTTTGTCACGATCTACCCGGTCTCTTATGTCCTTTATCTGAGCCTCTACAGGAGGCTCCTTATCTTTGATATTTCACGATTTATCGGACTTGATAATTACCTGTTTCTTTTCAGTGATGACCGGTTCTGGAATGCCCTGAAAAATACGGTTTATTTCACATCCCTCTCGGTTTCACTGGAGCTTTTGTTCGGTCTATGTGTCGCAGTGCTTTTAAACAGACCATTCAGGTTCAGGGGATGGATAAGGGCTGTCGTCCTCATCCCATGGGCCATCCCCACCGTTGTATCTGCGAGGATGTGGGAATGGATATACAATACCGATTTCGGCATCCTGAACTATCTTATTGGTTCAAAGATAAACTGGCTCGGAAGCCCCTTCTGGGCGTTGAATGCAGCGGTTTTCATGGATGTCTGGAAGACGACACCCTTCGTAGCCATCCTCCTGATGGCGGGTTTACAAGTGATTCCAAAGGATATCTGTCAGGCGGCGCGGGTAGATGGGGCCGGAGGCCTGGCGATCTTCAGGCGGATCACTTTGCCGCTCCTCAAACCCGTTATCCTCGTAGTCCTGATCTTCAGGACACTTGATGCCTTCAGGGTCTTCGATGCGATTTATGTGCTCACGGGTGGAGGGCCTGCAAATACCACAGAGACACTATCCATCTATGCCTACAAAGTCCTGTTTCAAACCCTTCAGTTCGGTTATGGTTCGACCCTTTCAGTGGTTGTCTTTCTATGCACAGGGGGTATCAGTATCTTTTATATCAGATTGTTGAGCAGGGGGATTAAGAGGACTCTTCATGATTAAAAAAACCGGTTTTTATATCCTTCTCATATCTCTTGTTCTCTATTGTTCCGGCCCCTTTTTATGGCAGCTTATAACCAGCCTCAAGCCGGATGTGGAATTGACAACGATTCCTCCAATCTTCCCTGAACATCCTGCAGTAATGCACTACATGTCTATCTTTGAGGGACATCCCTTCTTCAGGATCATTTTGAATAGTGCCGTGGTCTCATCCTCTACCACGGTCCTTTCGCTCATCATAGGTTCACTGGCCGCATTCGGACTGGCAAAGCTCAGGATACGGTATAAGACACTGATCCTCGGCTTTGTCCTGTCGGTATCCATGTTTCCTCCCATTGCAACGGTCAGCCCGCTTTATATTATCATCCGCGCCCTCGGATTGAGGGACACATGGTGGGCCCTCATCATGACCTATACCACCTTCTCGCTCCCCCTTACAATATGGATTCTGACCAATTTCTTCAGAGAGATACCCAATGAGATCTACCTCGCCGCAAGGGTTGACGGATGCACCACTTTTCAGGCGTTCTACAAGATCATGCTCCCCCTGTCGGCGCCGGGATTCTATTCAACTGCAATCCTGGTGTTCATATTCTCATGGAATGAGTTTCTCTTTGCCCTGACATTCACATCCACACAGGTGTCAAGGACGATACCAGTAGGGATCGCCATGTTTCCCGGGCTTCATGAAATCCCCTGGGGGGATATAGCTGCCGCCTCGATCGTGGTGACCATCCCTTTAATATTACTTGTCTTTCTATTCCACAGGAGGATCATTGAAGGATTGACCGCAGGGGCTGTGAAGGGTTAAGATGCAGATCAGAAATATACCATAAGTGTGAATGACCATATATGGCTGAGATTAGATTTGAAGGCGTAAAAAAACAATTCAAAGACAGTCCGGTGATCGAAGGGCTTGATCTGACTATTAAGGACGGAGAGTTCTTCACCTTTGTCGGTCCGAGCGGGTGCGGGAAATCCACGATCCTGAACATGCTCGCAGGGCTTGAGATGGTGACGGAAGGGAGACTCTATTTTGATAATCAGGTGGTCAACGATCTCTCACCAAAAGAGCGGGATGTGGCGATGGTCTTCCAGAGTTATGCCCTTTATCCTCACATGACGGTCTATGAAAACATGGCTTTCCCTCTCCAGATGAAGAAGGTCATGAGCACAACGATTGCGGAGGAAGTGAAAAGAATCGCGCTCCTTCTGGGGCTTGAAGAGATGCTGTATCGAAAACCGGGAGAGCTTTCGGGGGGGCAGAGACAGAGAGTAGCGCTCGGAAGGGCCATTATCCGGAGGCCGAAGGTGTTTCTTATGGACGAACCCCTGTCAAACCTCGATGCGAGACTCAGGGTTGAGATGAGAGCGGAGTTAAAGAGGCTCCATCAGGAGTTAAAGATAACCACCATCTATGTAACCCATGACCAGGCAGAGGCATTGAGTCTCTCGGAGAGGATAGCTGTAGTCCATAAAGGAGAGGTCCAGCAGTGCGGCACACCTCCCGAGGTCTATCTGAAGCCTTCCAATACATTTGTCGCCGGTTTCATCGGGAGTCCCCCCATGAATTTTATCCCTTCTTCAGCATGGGAATACAGGCAGAAAGATTTGCTCCCCCCATTGTCCAGGGAGAATAGAGAAGGATTGATAATTGGAATAAGACCGGAAGATGTATTGATTTCCCCTGTAAAATCAGATGATTCAATTGAAGTTCCAGTCGTACTGATAGAGCCTGCAGGTTCATTTAACTGGATTGATGTGAGTTGGAATAATGTTAAAGTCAAAGGAAAATCAGAAGTGGATGCGGGCCTGAAACCAGGCAGCAGGGCTTATATAAATTTACCGCTGGAGAAGATCCTCCTGTTCGATGCAGACTCTAAAAGGGCAATTTGATCAGATGCATCAGTGGCAATTAGATATCGGTGCAACGGTACTTGAGCAGGGGAAGGTTTGCTTCAGGGTCTGGGCACCCGGATTACAGAATCTCTCGGTTCGACTCATCTCTGAAAGAGGGACAAGAGATCTTCCTATGGAAAGGGAAGATCGGGGCTACTTTTCCGTGATGGCCGATGATACATCTCATGGCGACCTCTACTTTTATCTCCTTAATAATCAGAGGGAACGTCCTGACCCTGCATCGAGACTTCAACCTCGCGGTGTACACGGTCCTTCACAGGTCATAGACCCTGCTGAGTTTCAATGGAAAGATGACAATTGGCAAGGGATTTCTCTTATGGATTATGTCGTCTATGAGCTGCATGTGGGTACTTTTACAGAAGAGGGGACCTTTGAATCGGTTATTTCTCATCTTGATTATCTAAAGGATCTTGGGATAACCGCGATAGAACTCATGCCGGTGGCGCAATTTCCCGGCGGTAGAAACTGGGGCTATGATGGCGTCTATCTCTTTGCCACACATAATTCTTATGGCGGGCCCGATGGACTGAAGGGCCTGGTCAATGAATGCCATAGAAAAGGTCTGGCTATTATTCTCGATGTAGTTTACAACCATCTTGGTCCTGAGGGGAATTATCTTCATGATTATGGATATTACTTTACGGATAAATACAGGACCCCCTGGGGGGAGGCCATTAATTTTGACGGGCCATACAGTGATGAGGTTCGAAAATTCTTTATAGACAACGCCCTCTACTGGATAGCGGAGTATCATATTGATGCCCTCAGGATTGATGCTATTCATGGCATATTTGATTTTAGTGCGAGACATTTTTTAGAGGACATCGGGGAAGCGCTACACAAACAGGCTGAGGTACTGGGTAGAAAGATATACGTGATCCCGGAGAGTGACCTGAATGATGTGAGGGTGATCAATCCCTTGGAAATTGGCGGGTATGGTCTCGATGCCCAATGGAATGACGACTTCCATCATGCACTCCATTCACTGCTGTCTGGCGAAAGGACTGGATATTATGAGGATTTCGGTAAGATATCGCATCTGGAAAAGGCATTCCGTGAGGGTTTTGTCTACTCAGGTCAATATTCGAAGTTCAGAAAACGGAGGCATGGCAGCTTTTCAACGGATAGACCTGCGCATCAATTCATTGTCTTTTCTCAGAACCACGATCAGGTCGGGAACAGGATGACCGGAGACAGGTTGAGTCAGACGCAATCCTTCGAAAAACTCAAACTTGCAGCAGGAGTTGTTATCCTTTCCCCTTATATTCCTCTTTTATTCATGGGGGAGGAGTACGGAGAGACGGCACCATTTCAGTATTTTGTGAGCCATTCTGACGAATCGTTAATCAATGCAGTCAGAAAAGGTAGAAAAGAGGAGTTCGCCTCTTTTGAGTGGGAAGGAGAAATTCCAGACCCTCAGGCCGAAGGTACCTTTTTAAGATCAAAGATAAATCTTAGCCTCCACCAGCATGGAATACATCATATCCTCTTCAAGTTTTACAGGGAATTGATCCGTCTTCGAAGGGAAATCCCCTCCCTTTCAAATCTCATCAAGGGAAATATGGATATAAAATCCTTTGAAGGGGAAAAAGTATTATATGTGAGGAGATGGTTTGAAAGGGAACATGTTTTCTGTCTTTATAACTTCGGCGATAAAGAGGAAAAAATCGGGTTGACACTCCCTCGAGGAATATGGGATAAGATAATAGATTCTTCATCAGAGGAATGGGATGGACCGGTTAGTGCATCGGGACACAAGACAGAATCTTTTTCCACAAAAACATCTGTAAGTTTACACCCTCATAGTTTTGTCCTCTACAGGATGTCCTGAGGAACGGGAGGCAGTTATATTGTCCAATCGCTTTTTAAAAGCAAGAATACCTGTTTCCACATACAGATTGCAGTTCAATTCCCGTTTCAGGTTCTCTGATGCCAGGGCAATCATCTCCTATCTCCACAACCTCGGCATTGGGGACATCTACGCCTCTCCTTATTTCAAGGCAAAGGAGGGGAGCCTCCACGGCTACGATATCGTTGACCATAATACGCTGAATCCTGAGATAGGGACAGAGGGGGAATATGGCAAGATGATTCAGGTGCTCCGGAGATATGGAATGGGGCAGCTCCTCGACATCGTTCCGAACCATATGTGTGTTGCAAGCCGCGAGAATGTATGGTGGATGGATGTCCTTGAAAACGGCCCCAGCTCAATCTATGCCGATTTCTTTGATATTGACTGGGAACCGGTGAAAAAAGAGCTCAAGGACAAGATACTCATTCCCATACTGGGAGATCAGTACGGGATCGTCCTGGAAAACCAGGAATTACAGATCACTTTCGATCGGGGAACCTTTTTCATTACCTACTATGATCACAGGTTCCCTATCATTCCAAAGACCTATACAGACATACTGCAACACCGGATTGATGACCTGGAGAGGCTCCTTTCGCCTGAAGATCCACATCTTCAAGAGCTACTGAGTATTATTACCGCCCTGAACTATCTCCCCCCTTATACGGAAACGAACCGGGAAAAGATTGAAGAACGTTACCGGGAGAAGGAGATTATAAAAAAACGCTTGTGGAACCTCTACAATGCGAGTCCCGAAATCCGGTCTTTTATAGATGACAATGTGAAGTTCTTTAATGGGACGAAAGGGAACCCTCGCTCCTTTGACCTTCTCGACAATCTTTTGTCCAGGCAGACATACCGCCTCTCCTTCTGGCGTGTGGCCACTGAGGAGATCAACTACAGGAGGTTCTTTGACATCAATGAGCTCGGTGCGATACGGGTGGAGAGCCCCGGGATATTCGAGGAGACCCACCGTCTGCTGTTCAGCCTGATCCGGGAAGGTAAGGTGACCGGTCTGAGGGTAGATCATCCTGACGGACTTTACAACCCAGTCGAGTACTTTCATCTCCTTCAGCTTAACTGTTTTCTGCATCTCCATGCCGGACCGGATGTCTCTCCTGATAATGAAAAGGAAATTATAAAGCGGTATGAAGAGATACTGTCCAGGGACGGCCAGTATAAGCCCTTCTACATCGTGGGGGAAAAGATCCTGATCCGGGGGGAGAGGATGCCGGACGACTGGCCGATCTTCAGCACCACCGGCTATGTCTTTCTCAACACTCTCAACGGGATCTTCGTTGACATTACAAATGCAAAGGCATTTGATGAAATCTATGAAAGATTTACAAATATGAGATTGAATCTCCAGGAGATTATCTATGAGAAGAAGAAATTGATCATGAAGGTGGCCATGTCCAGTGAAGTCAACATGCTGGGCCACTACCTGGACAGGATTTCCGAGAAGAACAGGCATACGAAGGATTTCACCCTGAACAGTCTCACGATCGCCATCATCGAGGTCACTGCCTTCTTTCCCGTATACAGGACCTATATCACCCCGTCAGGGGTCAATGAGAGGGACCGCCGATACATTGATCAGGCCGTTTCCAGGGCAAAGCGGAAGAATCCGGCCATTAGTGAATCTGTCTTTAATTTCCTGAAGGCCGTTCTATTACTCGATTATCCGGCAGATTTTATAGAAGTGGATAGACAGGAATGGATAGATTTTGTAATGCGGTTCCAGCAGCTAACCGGGCCCATTATGGCCAAGGGAGTTGAGGACACGGCCTTTTATGTCTATAACCGTTTTGTCTCCCTGAACGAAGTGGGAGGAAGCCCGGACAGGTTCGGAACTCCGGTGGAGACCTTCCATGGTCAGAACATGGAGAGACTCAAGTTCTGGCCCCACGCCCTTATCGCGACATCCACCCATGACACCAAGCGGGGTGAGGATGTGAGGGCGCGGATCAATGTCCTCTCCGAAATCCCGAAGGAATGGAAGGACTGTCTTGTCCGTTGGAGACGCTGGAACAGGAAAAAGAAGATTACACTGGAAGGGCAGCCCGTGCCAGATCCAAATGACGAGTACCTCCTCTATCAGACCCTCATCGGGGCTTATCCGCTCGACCCGGATAGAGAATCTGCCCATGAGGATTTCAAGAAGCGGTTTCGGGATTATATGTTGAAGGCCGTGAGGGAGGCCAAGGTCAACACGAGCTGGATCAGCCCCAACAGGGCTTATGAGGAGGCCCTGATATTCTTTATTGATGCAGTATTCAGCAGGACAGCCGATAACCGGTTCCTGAAGGACTTTGAATCTTTCCAGAAGAGGGTCTCTCATTACGGTCTCTATAACTCCCTCTCCCAGATGCTTTTGAAGATCGCTTCGCCGGGTGTCCCGGACTTTTATCAGGGGACAGAGATCTGGGACTTCAGTCTTGTTGATCCCGATAACAGGAGACCTGTTGATTATGAAATAAGGATGGGGATGCTTGAAGAACTGAAAAAAAAGGAATCGGAGATTTCGCCGTCAGAGCTAGCCAGGGATCTGACCCTGAATAGAGGGGATGGAAAAATAAAACTCTATCTTTCATATAAGGCATTAAACTTCCGCAGAGAAAAGAGGGACCTTTTTGAGAGGGGCGACTATGAGCCCCTTGAGGCTGCGGGTGATAAGGCGAACCATATTGCTGCCTTTTCACGCATACTGGGAAATGACAAATCAATCATCATTGTCCCGAGGTTTTTTACAAGACTTATCCCTCAACCTGAGGATCTTCCTCTTGGAAGAAATATCTGGGGTGACTCTTCCGTAAGGATCCGGGATGCCGGGACTGGAGAGCGGTACAGGAACATATTCACCGGTGAGGTGGTAACAGTTTCTAAATACAATGAAGTTAATGTCCTCTGTCTCTCAGAGGTATTTTTAAATTTTCCTGTAGCCCTGCTGGAGAGTGAAAGAACGTGTGATGAAAATCTGATATAATATGCCGGATATGACTGATTGTTGATTATTGAAAGGAGGCTTAAATGGCTCATCCCAAAACACTCGCTATAGTCCTTGCCGGCGGAGAGGGTAAGAGACTTTCCCCGTTAACAGCTTTTCGTTCCAAGCCTTCTGTGCCTTTTGGCGGCAGATACAGGATTGTAGACTTCGCTCTCAGCAACCTGCTTAATTCTCAGATACACTCTATTTATCTGTTGGTCCAGTATAAGTCCCAGTCTCTTATCGAACATGTGAGACAGAACTGGGTTTTATCCTCTGTGATCAAAGATCATTTTGTCACGGTGGTTCCTCCCCAGATGCAGATGGGACCCGAGTGGTTCCAGGGAACAGCAGACGCTGTTTTTCAGAATGTCAATCTTATCTACGATTATAATCCGGAGCTGGTTCTGGTCTTCGGATCTGATCATATATACAGAATGGATATACGTCAGATGATA
The DNA here is from genome assembly GCA_020846775.1 of Nitrospirota bacterium. Lineage (NCBI taxonomy): Bacteria > Pseudomonadati > Nitrospirota > Nitrospirota bacterium. The sequence continues at coordinate 1,844 of JADLDG010000098.1, read as the reverse complement.
GATTTTCATCTAAGTTGCGATGCCTCTGTTACCGTTGCGGCAAGACCTGTATTGGTCAATCAGGCATCGTCCTTTGGTGTTATTGTTGCGGATAAGGAGAGGCAGATCACGGGCTTTCAGGAGAAACCGAAAAGGCCTGTATCAATGCCGGAAGATCCTGAGCATGCCTATGTATCCATGGGAAACTACATATTTAACTGCCAAATGCTCCTGGACGTGTTAAAAGAGGCTGGAAAGAAAAAGCAACATGATTTTGGTGCACACATTATACCTTCCCTGATTGATACTAATAAGGTCTATGCCTATGACTTTGCTACGAATAGAATTCCTGGGGTTATGCCCTGCGAAGAGGAAGGATACTGGCGGGATGTGGGAACGGTCGCCGCTTATTTTGAGGCCAATATGGACATGCTGGGGGAAAATCCGCTTTTCAGGCTTGAGAACAGGCTATGGCCCATTCACCCATCGGGTTTTGAAAATCCTGCGGCAAAGATAGTTGATGGTACCATAAAAAACAGCATCATAGCTGAAGGGACTGTGATTCATCGTGCCCGGATCGAGAATTCCGTTATCCGCAGTGGGGTTATCATTGAAGATGATGTTTGTATTGAAGACTGTATCATTATGGATCACACAGTTATCAAGAGAGGCAGTCGTCTTAGAAGGGTGATCGTGGATAAATTAAACGTGATCGAAGAAGGGGAACATATTGGATTTGATTCAGACAAAGACAGTCACCGTTGCAATATGGATCCATCTGGAATAGCAATTATACCGAGGGGAGGCAGATAGCTGTTATCAACTGTTCAGTCCCGTTATTTACTTTGCCGTGATTAAATAAACTCTTAATTGATTTGCTTTCCCGGTTCTGCTAATCTTAGTCATATTATATTCCCCAGGTTTCTACGTGTCTCGCTCATCAAGGTCCTGCAACTTCTTTGGTTACACAATCCGTGTGGGGATAACCCAATATTTGATAAGGATAAAAAGGGAGGGATCATTTTAACGATCAGACCCAGGAAGGTTAGAACCGTAATGAGACGTGGTGTCATCATCACCTCTCCTGATGCCGAGGCTCATGAAGCTGCTTCCATCATGGCAAAAAGAAAGATCAGCGGGTTGCCTGTTGTGAGTGAGGGAAAGCTCATTGGGATTATTACGACCACTGACATTTTACACGCTTTTGTCAGGCTATCAGTAAAAGAAAAATCATGAGGGATAGAATCGTTGGAGGGAGATGACCGGGCAATAATAGTATCTCAAGATGTTTATATCAGTACCCGTGTGGGGGCAAGCTATGCCCTCCTGGTTGCGCAACGACAGCCTCCTGCCTGGCAGGTTATCATGGGCCTCTGTGAACATATGGATCAACAACGCTCAGGCTTGCTGAGGTCGTCACCAGGGGAGAGATTAATGCTGCATTGCCCAAATTCGATTCAAACAAAAAACAACCGCTACTGGTAGCCGTAATTGAAGTAATTACAGCGCCACGATCTGCTGGTTCATATGGGCAGCAGGAGGAAAACCGCAGGCTCGTCAGTGCAAGGGTTGTGCGTGCCCCGAGGTTTTTTAACTTTTCTGATGGGAAATGGGTTGAGAAATGAATCGTTAAAATCTATTGGGAAATTTGTCTGGAAAGTAGCTCTGCAGGTAGTTCTGGGGACAGCCTGGGGACACACTTTTGGAAACGTAACGTATTGATTTTATTAGGAAATAGTGGAGCGGGCGACGGGATTTGAACCCGCGACAACCAGCTTGGGAAGCTGGGACTCTACCACTGAGCTACACCCGCTTTAACAGGGACAAGCATAAAATATCACAGGCTGCATAGTGGTGTCAATCAG
>JADLDG010000097.1 GCA_020846775.1 Nitrospirota bacterium | reverse complement strand
CAAATAATACTGAAGCTGATATTATCCTTAAAGATGAATTTGAAATAATGTTAGGCAACAATTTTATAAATATTCTATCACACGAAAAATCAGAGAAATATTCTAAAGGATTTATCAATGAAGAATTTCTTAAAGCTAATGTTGGTAACTTTAATAAAATGTTTTATCTCTGCGGACCGCCGCTAATGATGGATGCAATAGAAAAACAGTTAGCAAATTTACACGTGGATAAAAACTCAATTGTCAAAGAAGGATTTTAGTTGTATCAAAAGATTTGATAAATAAATCATGATGTTTGAATTATAAAAATAACATCTATGATAATCAGCAAAGAACATAGGATATAAATGTGAGCAACTTAAAAATTATACACGATTTAGGTCAGAGTATCTGGCTTGATTTCTTCGACCGGGAAATTATGAATAATGGGACACTTCAAAAACTTATAGATGAAGATTATCTAAGTGGGATCACATCCAACCCGTCTATTTTTGAAAAAGCAGTTATCGGCAGTACGAATTATGATGCGGATATTAAAAAATTTGCCGGAGAACAAAAAAATAATGAGGAGATTTTTTTCGAGTTTGCTATAAATGATATTAAGCGGGCAGCTGATATACTAAAACCGGTTTATGAAAAATCTAAAGGACAGGATGGTTATGTAAGTCTGGAAGTTTCACCTCATCTTGCCAATGATACTGAAGGTTCTGTTAAACAAGCAATGAAATTATGGAAAACATTGAACCGCGAAAATGTGATGATAAAAATACCGGGCACCGCAGAAGGCTTGCCAGCCATTCGAAAATGTATTAGTGAAGGTGTCAATATCAATGTTACATTGTTGTTTGGTTTGAATCGTTACAGAGAAGTTACTGAAGCTTATTTATCCGGATTAGAAGATCGGTTAAAAGCTAGGCAGTCCATTGATAGTATAACATCTGTAGCCAGCTTTTTCTTGAGCCGAATAGATGTACTTCTTGATCCTGTTTTAAAAGAGAAAAAGCTTGATAAACTTAAAGGTGAAGTGGCGATTGCTTCCGCTATAGTAGCATACCAGATTTATAAAGAAGTTTTTCAGAGCGAGCGATTTCAAAAGCTTGAAAAACAAGGTGCGAAAAAGCAAAAAGTTTTATGGGCAAGCACAGGCACAAAGGATCCGGCATATAGTGATGTAAAATATGTAGAACCATTAATTGGTCCGGACACCATTAATACTCTTCCATTAAAAACCATTGATGCTTTTCGTGATCATGGCAAAGCAGCCAGCAGTTTAGAAAATAATCTATCTCATGCAAACCAGGTGTTACAACAGCTTAAAGAAAATGGAATCAGCATTGATGATGTTACTCAAAAACTGGAAGAAGAAGGTGTTGAGAAATTTAATATGGCTTATGATAAATTATTGAATGCGATAGATGTAAAAAGACTGATAAAAAAGCGGCTTTAGTACCTAAGAACATCGAGGCTGCAGTTATTCCTTGAACTCTTTATCCAATTTATAGAGCATCTGGCGAATGTCCTGCATTTTATCTTTTTATTATCAGGCAGATTGTCCCTTGTTCCAATGGCCTCATCCGGTTCCTCGACCGTATCGCCACCCACATGCTTGCATTTGATGGTGACAGCAAGGTGGTCTGGTTCGAGGGAAACTACTCTGAATATGAGGCGGACAGAAAGGTACGCCTCGGAGCTGCAGCAGATCAGGCACACAGGATCAAGCACAGACACTTGACCAGAGGGTGATAAGCCAGTCACCTCAACCTATGCTTACATTAATCATCAGCTCATCAATAACGATAGATCGCAGCGACGCCGGTGCCTGTTGGCATTCGTTCGACCGGAACGATCACAACTTCGCCACCTGCCTTGAGCACGCGCTCGCCGAGATCGTCGAGAACATCGTCAACTTCCGGGTGGCTCAGGTCGCCGGGGATGATATCGCCGCTTGTGATATCGATGGTTCCGGGAATCAAGCGGTCGGCCTCGATCAACAGCGTTGCGATTCGTCCGGCGATGGCGGCCTTGGCAATGTCGCCCGGCTCATCCGCTCCCTGCCCGTTTGCGGCTGCCGTGCCAAATGTTTCCACAAAGCCGGCCAGTCGCTCGAGGTAGTACGGTTGCATAAGTTGCCATGCGCGTTCACGCAGCGCATCGAGCGACAAGGCATCCGGATGAACGTCGAGCGCTTCTTTCATCAATAACGGGTTGCGGCTGATGGTGCGAAACTGATGGTGGTGCTCAGGCAGCGCCGCCAATATCAGATTCAGCCCCGAGGGTTGCGAATAATGTTTCAGTACCACCTGATCCACCGCGCGGAAAAACTGTTCGGTGTCACGGTCTGCGGCATCCTGTTTGACATCGGTGCCATGCCATGCCGCGTCGCCGGTGGGACCGTAGGTGCGATGAGCGCCTTCACGAGCGTCGGCATCCTTGCCCAGCAGTTCGACAGCCGTTTGCGGTACACCTTCGATCGGCGGCATCTCGTCCAGAGCGTCACGATTACCCTCGAAAACCTTGAACGCCTGCCGGTTCAGACCAAGGATCTGGTAGCTGTCGGCCGACTGTGCGATACGCATCAGCGGCTTGGTATGAAAACTGTCGGCGACAACCACCAGCTCGACAACCGTGCGCTGCAGTTTATAAACGCGAAATAACCCAGGCGCGCTCAGTATCGCGAGTCCCTCCGCGGTGTGGTTCCAGAAAGTGCGGTCGGCAGCCAGGGCCTCGAACGGCTGCAGAAGAGGCTTAATTTCCCGTTTCGGGTATTTCTGCCGCAATGATCCCTCCATCATCTTCACGAGGTTGCGGAAGCGGATGGAATCCTGCATATTGTCCGGATGTTGTCTGTGTGTCGGCTGATACAGGGAGAGACAAGGCGGTTCGTGATCGCCGAAGAGAATGGCCGGGTAATCCTGTGCAAGTGAATTCATAGTCGCGTCACCTCCATTAACTTGTAGAACCATCTGATTAATTCGCTGAAGCGGCATCTGCTGCGTTGCGGACGGGCTCAAAATACTCCTTTACTCCGTGTCAACTCTGCTTTTTACCGCAATAGGAATTTGCTTTCCAGAGGTTAGATTAGCAGGATGAGATTTTGCTGTCAACGGGAATTTCGCTTGTGGTATGCGAAAGGGGGATATGCAACATATTGAGACAGGAAGCATAGATAGAAGTACCTGCGTTTGCCTTGAGGACCGCAGACGCTATGCAAACAGTACCCGTGATTCTGACATTGCCATTGATTATTTGAGATGTACCGGTTATGCCAGAGACCTATAGAGGATGTGACCATTGATATAACTAAAAAGAGACTACATTAACATCCACAGACTGTCTTGTCTATTCGACTGCCGCTATCAGAGGGCATAAGATCGCCACACGAAATGAGGAATTGATCCGGCAGGATGCTGATAAGGGGTTAAAAGAGATGAAGATATACATCCCTCCAGGCCCGGGACTGAGATAGCATTAATTTTTTTTAATCAGATTTCTGCATTTTCAGAATTTGCGGTATCATATTGTTATGGACCCACTCTCCATCAAAAAAGGCAGGATAATCATCTACAGGCTCTTTGACGTTGCATCGGAGATAGATCTTTCACTGGTTGAATCACGGACAAGGGGAGGGGTGAAAAGGCTCCGTCTTTCAAAATACACCTCAACAAAGGCGATCGAATTTGCCAACCCGCCAGTGTCTGTTGAACTGCAGGGATTCGTCAAGCCCCTCTTTGGACAGGATTCGAAGGTGAACGTGACCGCCAGGGCATATGACTTCGGCGTCATCTCTATCGCATTCGACATACAGATCCCGCAGCAGACAGCGTTTGCCGAGCTTGAACCGGTTACAAAAGCCCTCGATACCGATGAGTCCATTGATATAAAGGCGATAGAATACATTGATAATCTTATCGGCACCCTCGGCGATGCTGTCATCGGCCCCAATATCAATGAAGAATTTACGGAAGACTATATGATCTTCTTCATTGAAGAGCTTGCCCGGCCAATGGAGGCTGCGGAGTTCCTGAAACAGTATGATCCCTCTCGCCTTCTGCTTTATGAGACACAGGAACTGAGCCGGCACGCGCGCGATGAAACGATGAAGCATTGTTTCAGTTATTATCCCGATGACCTCCTTATCGTTCATCTCGATAACGCCTTTGTCATTGAACCTTCAGGCAGTCCGGACATTCTCGATATACTTGAATTCGCCAATGCGCAGATGCTTGAGCTGAGATATTATAGTCACGTCCTTGACAAGGAGCTTATGCGGATATATAAAGAGCTTCCCAAAGGCAAAAGAATGCCGCTATTTAAAATAAGGGTTTATGAAAGGTTCGTAAGGAATATCGCCGAAACAGTCACCGATTTTTCTCAGATCACCGAGAAGGTGGACAATGCGCTGAAGGTCACGGAAGATGTATATTACGCGAGGATATACAGGACCGCAATGGTGCTCTTCAGAAGCAGGGAATGGGAAGACAGCATCAAGGAAAAACTCCAGGTCGTCACCAATACCTACAAAATGCTTTATGACGAAATCTCAACGCGCAGAGGACATCTGCTGGAGATTGGAATTATTGTACTCATTATCATAGAGATCGTGCTGCTTCTGATTATTTAGTAACCGCGCCCATCGTTACCGGCTCTTCAGGCCATTTCCCGATTGATGCCTTCGACTTTTCCGGTTCATTACAGCCTGTCAATTAGTATCCGGCAGTATCCGGTTGGATTTTATAAAGAAAGTACTTGCCTTTGACTAGGAAAGTATTCAAAGGCCCGGCTTCAGTACGGAATGCGTCTCATGCCTTATAGGAACTCTGACCTTCCTTCTTTAACTTTTTTGCAGCCTTCTTTTCCTTCATAGTCTTGGTCGCCGGCTTCTTGCTTTGTTTCTTGCTATCCTTACCTTTGCTCATACTATCCTCTCCTTTTAAAACTTAACATAACAGTCCCTGTTAATCTCGAATAAATTGACAACAATCAGTGTCGCATATCCATTAAGGATAATCAATATAACCCTTTTCGCCAGGTGTATAAAATGTATCATAATCAGGTTTATTTAAAGGCAGATCATTCTTCATTTTATTTACGAGGTCCGGATTAGCCAGGAATGCCCTGCCAAATGCTGCCAGATCAGCTTTTCCCTCTTCCAATATTTTCTCTGCTTTTTCTTTATCCAGGCCTCCACTGGCAATAATGGTACCGCCAAAAGACTTACGGATTTTTGATATTACAGATTCAGGAACTTCCGGGGCTCCCATAGAAGAATGGTTAACTATATGAATATAAGCTAATCTTATTTTCCCAAGGCTGCCAGCCAGATATTCATAGGTCTGTTCGATATCATCAAAAACAATCATATCATTGAACACTCCATATGGAGAAAGTCTGATACCGGTTTTTTCAGCGCCAATAGCGTCTGCTACTTTTTGAGCCACTTCGATTGCAAATCTGCAGCGGTTTTGACTTGAATTCCCATAGCTATCGTTTCGATGATTTGATGCAGGGTTGATAAACTGATCAATCAGGTATCCATTGGCGCCATGCAGCTCTACCCCATCAAAACCTGCTTCGATGGCATTATCAGCTGCCTGTATATATGCGTTTTGAGCTGTTTCAATATCTTGTAATGTCATTTCCTGTGGAACCGGGTAAGGCTGAAGTCCTTTAGTATCGGTATACATTTCACCACTCATTGCAATAGCTGATGGTGCAATAATTATTGTCCCCTGCTTCATATTCTCCGGGTGTGATACACGACCTGTATGCATCAACTGTAAGAATATTTTACCTTCGTTACTATGAACAGCTTCCGTAATCTTCTTCCAGCCAAGTATTTGTTTATCATTATAAATACCCGGGATACGGGGATAACCCACGCCGTTTTCTGATGGCGCTGTCCCTTCTGTAATTATTAATCCTGCACCGGCCCTCTGTTTATAGTATTTCACCATAATATCATTAGGGATATTGTCAATTGCCCTTGACCTTGTCATTGGAGACATCACAATTCTGTTTTTTAATTCAAGCCTGCCTAAATTATACTTGCTAAATATCTTCATATGGTCTCCTCATTATATTAACATTTATTTAATGTTGTTACGCAGGGAGCAGATCCAGTGATCTTAAAACACCTTGAAATGAATAATCTGTTATAATATCATACTGAATATTATACAAATGCAAGGGAGAAAGCAAATCATGGGAAATAAATATGGAGTAAATTTGTTCGCTGTAATGATCTGCAGTCTTATACTGATAACAGGCTCGGGATGTACAAAAAAGATAACTACTTCAGACGATGTAATCAGTAACCCGGAGAAAGAGTCGCACAACAGAACAAACGAAGGAGCCGAGGAACTTGTATATATTAAGGAACCTCCCATTCCTGAGGAACAAATGTCAACGAATGAAAAGATTTCTGATTCCAATAGACTTGTCATTGATCTTGAGGATATATTTTTTGACTTTGATAAAGATATTATCAAACCTGATTCTTATTCAATGCTTGATAGAAACATTCAATTGCTTAAAGCAAATCCTTCCATTCAGATTATCATTGAGGGTCATACCGACGAACGTGGGACCAATGAGTACAACTTAACCCTCAGTGATCGCAGGAGCCGGTCTACTAAAAGGTATCTTGTTGCAGGAGGTATTGCTCCTGATCGAATCAGGACTATTGCATATGGAGAGGAACGGCCCTTTTGCTATGAGCAAACGGAGGATTGCTATCAGTTAAACAGACGCGCCCATTTCAGTCCATCTGATTAACGAAGGAGTGGTTTGCTTTGAATATTGCCGGTGTTGTCATTAAGCGCAACTGGTTATGGTCTGCCCTGGTTCTTATGCTTGTCTGTATCTTCGACTCACCCGAAGCAAAGGGAGGTACAGATGATTTAAGCGAGTTTCTGATTCCTGTGGACAACTCGTCTAGTTCTGAGGTAGTCCCCCGATCTGGAATGAAAGTTTCCGGAAGAAAACGGAGTGGGTATCTCTGTTCATCGAAACAAGGAATCCGCATCTGCAAGGATCCGGTATCCGGTGAAGCCATTTCATTTACTCTTTTCAATGTGGGATCTCCAAAAATTGTTCCAGAGGGTCAGGGTTTAGAACGAAGCTATCGCTTTAAATTTGAAGGTAGAGAACTGCAGAACATCAAAATGGCGGTAGTTGAAAAATCCAGTGTAACTGGAAGGGCCAGTCACTTACTCATGATTTCGTCCATATACTTCTTCCCCCGCAAGGTACTGCCTGCACTGAGGCTTATTGGGAAAGATACCGAGTTGCGTGTCCTGGAGCTCGAGCTTCCTACAGGTGAACGGGTCTGTTTCGATAATGAGACTAAAGAAATCACAGGCGGGGTGCTTAATGAGGACGCTCCAATGGACACAAACCCGAATCGGCATAAACGGCGGTTTGCCAAAGTATCATACAATGGGGGCGGCGTTATGATACGCGTGGACCAGCGTGGGTCAACACCTGAGGAGGCAGTGGTTTGGGGCCAGAAGAAGATGGCTGCCATTTCCTATGGGAGCAGAACTTGTAAATTGTCCCCGGAACAGCTTTGGGAACAGGATTCGGGTTGGTTTGATTTTAAATTTTCTACAGATGAATCACTCTACAAATTCCTCAAGAAAGCATGCGGCTGGAATGACATGGAGCTGCCGATAGAATTACCGGAAAACACATTTACTTGCCAGACGGCGCTTGAGTCGCATAATAGATTTTATTTCTCGAGTGGATACATTGCAGAAAATCCTTGAAGAATTAAATTATTTGCTGGACTTCACAATCTTTACGCTTGGTAAAACTCCTGTTACCAACCGTACTGTCCTGTATATTGCTGTCCTTATCTTTCTTATCTTTTATCTCACAACCAAATTAAAGAAATGGATTGTTGAGGGACTCCTTATAAAGAGCACTATTGACCTTGGAGTACGGGAAGCTATCGGAACTATCATCAGCTACATCATAATCCTGTTAGGGATTATCATTATATTTCAGTCCTTTGGCATAGACCTCAGTACTGTGACTATTATTACTGGCGCCCTTGGTATTGGTGTTGGATTCGGGCTTCAGTCTATTACAAATAACTTTGTCAGCGGTCTTGTAATCCTGCTGGAACGTCCTATAAAAGTTGGTGACCGGATTGAGGTCGGGAGTATAGTTGGGGATGTTGTTAAGATATCCGCAAGGGCTACAACATTGATGACCAACGACAACATAGCAATAATAGTCCCAAATTCTGAATTCATATCGTCGAAAGTTATTAATTGGAGTTACATTGACAGGGATGTCAGATTTAATGTTCCTGTGGGTGTTTCATACAATTCTGATCCTGAACTTGTTAAGAAGGTCCTGCTGGAGGTAGCTGACAGTTGCCCGGGTGTATTAAAGAAACCTAAACCGGATGTTATCTTCCATGAGTTTGGAGACAGTGCCCTTTCGTTCTCACTGCGGGTATGGACTCGTGATTACATTACAAAACCGAATGTGTTAAAAAGCGAGTTGAATTATTTAATTCACGACAAGTTCAGGGATTATAAAATCGAGATCCCATTTCCCCAGCGTGATATTCATATCCGAAGTGGCAATATTGAATTAAAGGCAGCTGAAAAGAACATTCCGGTATATCCGGAAAAGGGATAATGCTGCATTTGCAGGATTACCCGATGGGTTTCATTCTTCGCTGCAAGATCCTGATCATGTCAGCTTACCAGAATCTGAATCTACCTGAGTCGAGGTGAACGAAATTGGCGTCAGGATAATACCCGACCCCGCCAAGCCGCAGATTAAGGGCCGCCTGCCTGACGTCGTTCAAAAGGAGTCCTGTTTGAGAGACCTCCCAAAGGCGGGTAGGATATGTAATTAAAATTGACCTGACCTTCCGTCTGAATTACTATATCCTTATGGGAAAGATGCAAGTCTATGCTAAGGAGTTCAGGGCCCAGGTAGAAAGCTGCTATAGCTGCGGACAGTGCGAGTCTTACTGTCCTTTTTTTCCGCGGGTCTTCAGTATCCTGGAGGAAGAGGAACAGTCTGGCAAGGAAGGACTTCTGGAATCGGCATTTGAAGGACTTTTGGGTTTCTGTTACGATTGTAAACTCTGCAGGACCTCATGTCCTTTCAAATATGATCTCCCTCAGATAGTGATCAGGGCCAAGGCCGGGGTAATGAGAAATGGTAATCCACCCTTGATCAAAAAAATCTTTAGAAATGTTGATGAGGTGGAATCTGCCCTGAAATGGTTTGCCCCGGTGCTGAATCCAATTATCCGAAACCGGAATTTTAGAAACGTACTTCAAAGGTATACAGGGATTCACAGGGACCGCCTTCTTCCAACATTCAACTTTATGACTTTTCGTATGCGAGTCTTAATACAGCAGATAAACGGGATTCTACCTAAGGAAAAGAAAGAAACTGATGTAAGATCGCCTCTTAAGGTAATCTATTTCTACGGTTGCTATACCAATTATCACAGGCCTCAGGAGGGTATCGCCGCTTTGAAAATACTGAAATCGTGCGGAATAGAGGTAGTTATTCCGGCTCATCGTTGCTGTGGTCTACCCCAGTTATCGGAGGGTTTCCCGGAAGAAGCAAGGAATAACATGATTTATAACCTGTCAATATGGGAACAATATGTCTCATCCGGTTACGATATATTAGTCACCTCCAGCCCCTGCGGACTGACGATAAAGCAGGACTACCCTGCGTTGATTGGTCCTGCCGCGGACTTTCTGAAGGGACACGTCTTTGAAGTTACGGAATATCTCCTCCGGCTATATGAACTGGGTAAGATACAGATACCTGTGATTCCTTTGAAACAACAGGTTGCTTATCATATATCCTGTCATCTGAAGGCACAAAACATGGGAATGCCGGCACTGGAACTTCTGCGGCGTATACCTGGGATGAAGATAAAGGTTATTGACTCGGGGTGCTGCGGTGCGGCTGGGTGCATGGGCTATACTGAGGACACTTTTGATCTTTCAATGAAGATTGGATCCCCTATGACAGAGGGAATCCTTGAATCCTTTCCAGACATTGTCGTCAGTGACTGTCCGAAGTGCAATCTGCAGATTCAACAGGGGACCGGACTGAACGCCGTTCATCCTATTGAGTTACTGGCGAGCTGCCTTTCGCCTATGGGTCCAGTTACTGTAACATCGAGGCCGGTGACAGCGACTATTTATAACAAATAATCGCTGTCCCTAATTTAAAAAAGTCTTTAAGCAGATCTTCTCTCCTCTTCAAGCTTCCGCCGTTCCTCGTCATATGCCTTTTTGGCTGCCTGAATGGCTGCCATTATCTCACGCTTCTTGTCTTCAGCAAGCTGTGTACCGCCGTGGATAAGCTCTTCTGTCTTGGTGCTGATCTGATGCATGAGGTTAGACATCTTCGCTTCAATCAACTCCCTGCTCTCGTTAAAACGTTCTGCCCCGCGAGCAGCCAGCCTTTTGATATCTTCACGTGTCTCACGTCCAGCTTTCGGGGCATACAACAACGCTACACCGGCTCCGATAAGACCTCCAACAAGTAAAAACACCAGGTTTTCACCCCTTCCATGATCACAAGCCATGTTAATCACCCCCTTTTCTTTTAAAAAATGTTTTTGTTCCTGCCTTTAAAGCCTTCATAAAAATACCAAAGGTCTGAACTGGTCCTAATACAATCTCTATAGCGTTGTTGACCCTCCAAGTCCCTTCTTTTACTATTTCAACAACCCCCTTAACATCGTTTAGAACATCTTTCGCTTCATACAGGATCGGTCTTATGTCATTTTCTATACGCAACATAAACTCCTCCCACCGCCTCATCGTCTCTTCCACCCGGATACTGACGGTATACACGCGGATAGTCATCACCACAATACATACAGCTATAACACTCACAGATATCTCGATAATCATAAACTAAACACCCTTCCCTATAGTCTATAATTTACCCTTAACTGGATGCAAAGTCAATCATTATGATTCAGGTAATCCTCAGTAAAAGGGAAATGTCATGTCATGCTGAACTTATTTCAGCGTCTCATATAGACGCTGAAACGATACTGAAACTAATTCAGCTCAAGGTTCAGGGTGACAATTCACCACCATTCACCGGGGCATTACACTACCTGCATATTTCACATTGATTATTTAGGGTAATTATGTTATTAATGATAGGCTTAAGTGTGGTATTTATCGGGGTAATTATCGAATGATTGCTAATGAATTATTTAATGAAGCAGGCAAATATATAATGAACACGTATAGACGGCTGCCCCTTTTAATAGTTAAAGGGAGGGGAAACCGGGTGTACGACGAGGAAGGCAGGGAATATCTCGATTTCGTAAGCGGTCTTGCAGTCAACAACCTTGGACATTGCAATCCCCGGGTCACGGTGGCCTTCCAGAAACAGGCTCAGCGGCTGGTTCATACTTCAAATCTCTTCTACACAGAACCGCAGGTTAATCTGGCAAAGCTGCTTGTTGAGAACTCTTTTGCAGACAAGGTCTTCTTCTGCAACAGCGGTGCAGAGGCAAATGAAGCGGCTATCAAATTAGTCAGAAAATATTCGATGGAAAAGGGAACAGGGCGATATGAAATAATTACCGCCTTTAACTCATTCCATGGCCGGACCATGGCAACGCTTACGGCAACAGGACAGGACAAGTTTCACAAGGGATTTTCCCCCTTGTTACCTGGATTCTCATATGTCCCTTTCAATGACATTGCGGCACTGGAAAAGGCTATAACAGAAAAGACGGCCGCTATCATGATTGAACCTATACAGGGTGAAGGCGGGGTCAATATCCCGGACAAGGATTATCTTAAGCATCTCAGAGAAATATGTAACTCTAAAGGTATCCTTCTTGTCCTTGATGAAGTTCAGACAGGCATAGGCAGGACAGGAAAACTATTTGCATATCAACATTCCGGTATAGAGCCTGATATAATTACCCTCGCCAAGGGGTTGGGAGGCGGCCTGCCGATAGGGGCTATGCTTGCCAAAGATTTTGTTGCAGCGGCTTTTACACCCGGCACCCACGCGTCTACTTTTGGCGGTACACCACTCGTATGTTCCGCCGCTATAGAGGTAATAAAGATACTTACGGAAGATGACCTCATGCTTGATAACTGCAGGAGGATGGGGATCTATCTGGTTGCAGAACTTAATGATCTCAAATTGAAATATCCTCATTTGATAAAGGATGTCCGGGGTAAAGGGCTCATCACAGGCATGGAATTGAATATTAGCGGGGAGACTATCGTCACAGAATGTATAAAAAGGGGGATCATAATAAATTGTACTATGGAGAACGTACTGAGGTTTCTGCCCCCGCTGGACATAAGTCAGCCAGACATTAATAAACTAACTGATACACTCACGGATGTATTTAAAAACATCAGGATATGACACGGAATTTATTAACTATATATGACCTTTCTGCGAAAGAGATAGAATCGCTCATTATCAGGGCAAAAGAACTCAAGGCTATTCTAAAGGAAGGGGTTGAATGCAGTTCACTGAAAGGTAAGACCCTCGGATTGTTATTTGAGAAACAGTCTACGAGAACACGATTATCTTTTGAGGTCGCCATATTACAGCTTGGCGGACATTCCATTTATCTTTCTCCTCATCAGATACAGATGGGACGGGGTGAAGAGATCAGAGATACTGCAAGGATATTCGCCGGGTATCTCGATGGAATAGTTATCAGGACATTTGAACAAAAGATGATCGAGGAGTTTGCAGTACACTCGTCAATACCGGTAATAAATGGCCTTACAGATCGGCATCACCCATGTCAGATTATATCTGACATTCTCACTATACTGGAGAATAAAGGACGCATATCCGGAATCAGGCTTACCTATATTGGAGATGGTAATAATGTAGCACACTCTCTTATTGAAGGTGCGGCACTTATGGGGATGCACCTCAGGGTGGCGACTCCTGCAGGCTATGAGCCTGATGCAAAGATAGTTGAAATGGCTGTTCAAAAGGCCAAGGAGACAGGGGCTGTCATTGAAGTTATGGAAGACCCCTTTGATGCGGCTAATGGTGCAGATGTCGTTTATACAGATGTCTGGACAAGTATGGGGCAGGAAAAAGAAGAGGACAGCCGCAGGAAGATTTTTCGAGAATATCAGATAAACAAAGAGTTAATGAAAAAGGCTGCTGCTGATGCCATTATCCTACACTGCCTGCCTGCCCACAGAGGGGAAGAGATTACAGATGACATGATGGAATCCCATCAGTCAGTCGTATTTGACCAGGCAGAGAACAGACTGCATATGCAGAAGGCACTGCTGGAAATGCTGATGAGTTATAGGAAGCAATGATTATAAGAAGCAATGAGTGTAAAGCGAGGAGTTATTAATGAATACAAATAAGGTTGTGCTTGCCTACTCAGGCGGGCTTGATACATCGGTGATTATCAGGTGGCTTATTGAAAAATATGAGTGTGAGGTTATAGCATTTATTGCTGACCTCGGACAGTCAGAAGACTTACAGGCCATAGAGCAAAAGGCCATTAAGACAGGAGCAAGCAAGGCAATTGTTGAGGATGTACGGGAAGAATTTGTCCGGGACTATATATATCCTGCACTGAAGGCCAATGCAGTCTATGAAGGGACATACCTGATGGGTACATCCCTGGCCCGACCCCTCATAGCAAAGAAACAGATAGAGGCAGCCCTGCGTGAGGGTGCCGGTGCAGTAGCACACGGGGCTACCGGAAAAGGGAACGATCAGGTCAGGTTTGAACTGACATACTCCGCACTCTCCCCTTCTATCAAGATAATAGCGCCATGGAGGGAGTGGGACTTTGAATCACGCAGCGACTTGATAGAGTACGCAAAGAAGCATGACATACCTGTACCTGTAACCAGGGCAAAACCTTACAGCTGTGATGCCAATCTTTTTCATATCAGCTATGAAGGCGGGATACTTGAAGACCCCTGGGCATCATATCCTGAAGACATGTTTTCTCTCACTGTATCTCCTGAGGCTGCGCCTGATAAGCCAGTATTATTAGAAATTGGCTTTGAGAAAGGGATTCCTGTTACAATAGACGGGAAACATCTGTCACCATTCAAGCTTCTGTCTCAGTTAAACAAGGCCGGAGGTGAAAACGGCATAGGCCGCGTTGACGTTGTAGAAAACAGATATGTAGGTATCAAGTCTCGCGGAGTGTATGAAACCCCTGGCGGCACTATACTGCATCTTGCCCACCGCGCAATAGAGACGATAACCATGGACCGTGAGGTCATGCACCTCAGGGATTCGCTTATACCCAGGTTTGCAGAGCTCATATACAACGGTTACTGGTTTTCCCCGGAGAGGAAAATGCTTGAGGCGGCAATAAACGCCTCACAGGAGAATGTGACCGGGACCGTCAGGTTAAAGTTATATAAGGGGAACTGTATCGTAGTCGGCCGGAAATCCCCTGTGTCATTATACAGACCGGAGATCGTCACCTTTGAGAAGGGTGAGGGCTATAACCAGAAGGATGCAGAGGGCTTTATCAGGATAAATGCCCTGAGGTTGAAGAACCAGAAAAAATGAAAAAGAAGAAACTCTGGGGCGGCAGGTTTTCCAAACCGACTGAAAAATCAGTTGAGGAGTTTACCGAGTCTGTATCGTTTGATAAACGCCTCTATAAGTATGATATCTCCGGAAGCATCGCGCATGCAAAGATGCTTGGCAGGATCGGTCTGCTTAAAAAAAAGGAAGTATCAGACATCGTAACGGGGCTTGAGGAGATTGAGAAAGAGATTGAAGACGGGAGGTTTTCATTCTCTGTAGAATTAGAAGATATACACATGAACATTGAAAAAAGGCTTACTGACAAGATAGGTCCTGCAGGCGCAAAGCTGCATACTGCAAGGAGCAGGAATGATCAGGTAGCCCTTGACCTCAGGCTTTACCTTCGGGATGTTATTGAGGAGACAATTGACTCGATATCTGAGTTTAAGAAGGTATTAGTTGACAAGGCAATGGCAAACATCAGTGTGATAATGCCCGGATATACACACTTGCAGGCTGCCCAGCCGGTCCTATTTTCCCATTACCTGCTTGCCTATTGGGAAATGTTTGAGAGAGACAGGGAACGACTCGCTGATAGCATTAAAAGGGTTAATTCGATGCCTTTAGGCTCAGGTGCAATAGCAGGTACCTCCTTCCCGCTGGACAGAGAATACGTCGCTAAATTACTCTGTTTTGACAGGGTTTCCCAAAACAGCATGGACGCTGTCAGTGACAGGGATTTTGTCATTGAATTCCTTTCTGCATCTGCAGTCCTTGGCATGCATCTGTCGAGGCTCAGTGAAGACATGATCATATGGTCCACTCAGGAGTTCCGGTTTATAGAACTCCCGGATGCATTCTGTACGGGATCAAGCATGATGCCGCAGAAAAAAAACCCTGACATACTTGAACTCATGCGCGGCAAGACAGGCAGATTATATGGAAACCTTACCTCTGTACTTACTACGATGAAGGGCCTTCCATTAACTTACAACCGGGACTTGCAGGAAGACAAAGAGCCGCTGTTTGACACAGTTGATACAATTCTTTCTGCATTAAAGATATTCCCGGCATTAATTGCCGGGACAATTATAAGGGATAAAATTACTGCTCATGCAGCCTCCAGGGGGTACATGTGGGCTACAGATGTAGCCGACTATCTTGTCGGAAAAGGGGTGCCTTTCAGGACAGCACATGAAATTACAGGTAAACTCGTAAGCCACTGTTTAAAAACAGGAAAGGAGATTCAGGAGGTCAGCCTCGAAGAACTGTCAAAATTTTCTGATAGGTTTAAGAAGGACATTTATGATATGATACCTCCTGAAGCCTCGGTCAATATCAGGTGTGTAACAGGAGGCACAGCGACAGAGATGGTATTAAAGAGGTTAAAGGAGATAATAAACAACAGACTATGAGGTATATTGCCCTGCTTCAGGTCTTTTTTATCATATCGCTTTTAGTAGTGGGTGGCTGCGGGAGAAAAGGTGACCCGAGACCGCCGGAAAAAATAGCAACGAAAAGGAGTATTGTGAATGAAAGTATTATTAATTAATCCGGAAAACAAAAAATCGGTCTTTGCATACAGACCGGAGGATGTAAAGGCATTCTGGTTCCCTAAACTCAGTCTGCCGACTATTGCTGCGTATACTCCATCCGACGTCGATGTAAGAATAGTTGATGAATGTGTGCAGGATATTGATTTTAACGCGGACGTTGACATTGTCGGCATATCTGTCATGACATTTCTATCAACGAGGGCATATGAGATAGCCGCCAGGTTCCGGGCAAGAGGGGTAAAGGTTGTACTCGGAGGCATACATGTCAGCATGTGCCCGGATGAGGCAGCTCAACATGCAGACAGCGTGGTCGTTGGAGAGGCAGAGAAGACATGGCCAATGCTGATAGAGGATTTCAAACGCGGCGAAATGAAACCCATGTATGTAGAAAAAAACCTCTCAGACCTTCAATGCCTGCCAACGCCGAGGAGGGACCTGTTAAAGCCCGGAGCCTACTGGACTACCAACTGTGTACAGACCAGCCGCGGATGTCCATTTGATTGTGACTTCTGTACAGTCACCGTCTTTGGCGGCAACCAGTTCCGCCTCAGACCGGTAGATGAGGTTGTGGAAGAGGTCAGACGACTGAACAAAAAGTTTGTAGTCTTCGTTGATGATAATATTGCAGGCCATAAGGCGTATGCTAAAGAGCTGTTTAAGAAGCTGATCCCTCTTAAGATAAACTGGGGGAGTCAGGCAAGTCTTACCATGTCAAGGGATCCTGAGCTCATGGAGCTTGCTGCAAAGAGCGGCTGCACCGGCCTCTTCATAGGGGTTGAGACTATCTCAACAGAGAACCTGGCATCAGCAAACAAGAGATTTAATAAGGTGGATAAGTACAGAGAAGAATTCAGCAGGTTCCATGACTATGGAATGCAGATTATGACAGGGATGATATTCGGTTTCGACAACGATGATGAGAGTGTTTTTGAACGAACTGTAGAGTTTTTAGAAAGCAACAGGATAGAGCTTGCAATGTTTAATATTCTTACCCCTTTACCTGGAACAAACCTGCACAAACAGATGGTAGCAGAAGGAAGGATTATTGATACGAATTGGGAAAACTATGATGGAAGGCATGTCGTATTCCAGCCTAAGCTTATGAGTCCTGAGACATTGCAGGAAGGTTTTTTATGGGCGTATCACAAGTTTTTCTCTGTGCCGTCAGTCTTCAGGCGTGTAATTCCAAGTTTCTGGAAGGTCCCGAGAAAGATGCTTATAGTAGAGCGTCTTGCTGTCAACTATGCATTCAGAAAGATAGTAAAGCGAGTTCCGGCAGGGAGCCTTTCTCCGCTGGCAAAGACTCTTAGAAATATACCGGGAATGCTGCCGACTATCGAGACAGAGGGCTTGATACCAAATGCCATCAGCACCATACGGGAAAAAATAGGCAATGTCTCTGATCAGGTCAGCATTGCAGGAAATAATCTCTATGTAAAGGTAAGGAAGAGCGCAAAGGTGCAGGCATTACTTATTGAACTCGAAGGGACAATGGACAAGATAAACGCATTAGAATTGAAACAGCGTATAATTGCAGCAGTCGAGAAATCTAAGATGGACATAGTTATCAACTTTGAAAATCTAAAAGAGACTACTCCGGCTGCCCTCAGCACACTGTTTGATCTCGGCACTTTAAAGGACAAGATTGCCCCATATAAGATAAAATGTACAAACCTTAAGGCTTCGTTCAGTGAAGCAGTTGAAAAGATCAACCAGTCGAGTCTTGTAAATCCATTATTATTTGAGATACCGGCAGAAGAGGTCTATTAAGCAGTTGCTCATTTGGAGATTAATGATTCATGCATGACTTTACATATATAGGAAGTGAACTTTATTGTGAGAAGGTTCCTGTATGGAAGATAGCTCAGGAGGTTGGAACCCCTGTCTACATTTACAGTTCAGGCACTCTTCGAAATCACTATCAGGCATTTGACAATGCATTTGAGGGGATACCCCATATCGTATGTTTTGCCGTAAAGGCAAACTCAAACCTTGCGATACTGAAGCTCTTTGCCTCGCATGGCGGAGGCGCTGATATTGTGTCCGGCGGCGAGTTATTCCGGGCGCTCAAGGCAGGAGTTGACCCTGCTAAGATAGTCTTTGCAGGCATAGGCAAGACCGGTGAGGAGATCTCCTTTGCACTAAAATCAAAAATACTCATGTTCAACGTTGAATCTTCTCTTGAACTTCAGAAGATCAACGAGGTGGCAGGAAACCTCGGAGTTAAGGCCAGGGTGGCACTGCGCGTTAATCCGGACATAGACCCTAAGACTCACCCATATATTTCCACAGGCCTGAAGAAAAGCAAATTCGGGATCGCTATAAAAAACGCACTCGAAGAATACCAGCTTGCCTCTACCCTGCCAAACATAGAGGTAGTCGGGATCCATAAACATATTGGGTCTCAGATAACAGAGATAGGCCCGTTTGTGGCTGCAATGGAAAAGATTCTGATTCTTGTAAAAGAACTGAAGGAAACAGGTATTGACATAAAATATATTGATGCCGGAGGCGGGCTCGGCATCCAATACGGGCAAGAGAAACCTCCCCATCCAAAGGAGCTTGGCAAGGTACTCTTGCCGATGATTAAAGATACCGGATGCACTCTGATACTCGAACCTGGACGGGTCCTGGTCGGTAATGCAGGTACGCTTGTGACCAAAGTGCTATATCTTAAATCAGGAGAGACTAAAAACTTCGTCATCGTTGACGCAGGGATGAACGACCTTCTAAGACCCAGCCTATACGAGGCCCATCACGAAATAGTGCCTGTTGCAAAACGGGCAGTTGAATCTTTTAAGGCTGACATAGTCGGTCCTATATGTGAATCAGGTGATTTCCTTGCTAAAGACCGGGATATAAAGAAACCTGAACCAGGGGATCTGCTTGCAGTAATGAGTGCAGGGGCCTACGGATTTACCATGTCTTCAAATTATAATTCCCGACCACGGGTTGCTGAGGTCATGGTTGATGGAGACACGTATACCGTTATAAGAAAGCGTGAGAGTTACGAAGATTTGATCAGAGGAGAATTATAGTAAGAAGCAATGAGCAATGAGTATAGGGGGATAAGGGTATTTTCAGGTGAAACTAAGATTCACAAAGATGCATGGCCTTGGCAATGACTTTATCCTGATTGACGCAAGGAATCAGGACTTGCCGCAGTTGAGTACATTCTGCAGGGAATACTCTGACCGCAGGTTTGGGATTGGCTTTGATCAGGCATTGATCCTCCACCCTTCCAGATCAGCAGATTTCAGGATGGACATTTACAATGCCGATGGTTCGCAGGTGGAGATGTGCGGCAATGGCATCAGGTGTTTTGCAAAATATATCTGGGACAGGGGTATCTCAGTCAAGGATGAACTTGTAATTGAGACCCTGGCTGGAATTATTAAACCGGTTAAAAAGGGAGATTTGATTCAGGTTGACATGGGTGAACCAATTCTCGACGGACCATCCATACCAGTTAATCTTGAAGGCAGTGTTAAGGGGTATCTGCTGAAGATAGAAAACATGGACTTCCCTATTACCTGCATTTCCATGGGTAATCCGCATGCCGTTATCTTTGAGAACAATCTCCTTTCTTTTCCTGTAGAAAAGTATGGCCCTAAAATAGAAAACCATCTCCTTTTTCCCAAGCGAATAAACGTTGAATTCGTCAGGGTGGATAACAAGGGAGAAATTACTGTCAGGGTATGGGAACGGGGTGCTGCCGAGACCCTCGCATGCGGAACAGGCGCTTGCGCCGCAGCAGTAGCATCAAACTTGAATGGACATACCGGAAGGGAGATTACTGTTCATCTTCCAGGCGGCGACCTGCTGATTAACTGGAACGAAAAAGACAACCATGTGTATATGACCGGACCGGCTGAAGAAGTATACAGCGGAGAAATAATGTAGAGTTATAAGAAGCAATGAGCCTAAGAAGCAATGAGCAATGAGTAGAAGAAGCAATGAGTAAAGGGGGATGAACCGTCATGAGCTGCGGGCTCACAAAGATACATGAAAATAATCCCCCTTACTCCCCCTTTTTCAAAGGGAGAAATTAGTTACCCCACTTTAGAAAAGGGGGGGCAGGGGGGATTTGAAAGGCTATTTCGAGTGAGGGTGGGGTTTTAAAATGAGGCCAGTATTCCAGGGTTCCTTCGTAGCAATTATAACGCCGTTTAGAAATGGCAAGATAGATGAAAAGGCATATAGTGACCTGATCGAGTTTCATGTTGCTAATGGCACAGACGGTATAGTCCCGTGCGGCACTACCGGAGAATCTGCTACCCTGTCCAATGATGAACATAACAGATTGGTAAGGATTACAGTCGAGGCAGCGGCAGGAAGGGTTCCTGTAATAGCTGGTACAGGGTCCAACAGCACTGATGAGGCAATCTACTTTACAAAATATGCTAAAGAGTGCGGGGCTGATGCCGCATTATTGATTACTCCATACTACAACAAACCGACTCAGGAGGGGCTATACAGACACTTCAGGGCAATCGCAGAAGAAGTTGATATTCCTATTATCCTTTATAATGTACCAGGCAGGACCGGGGTTAACATGTTCCCGTCAACCGTTGCAAGACTTGCAGAGGAGATAGAAAATATTGTCTCGATCAAAGAGGCAAGTGGTTCCATGACACAGATCTGTGAGATTTACAGGCTCTGCGGGGAAAGGCTCTCAATACTGTCAGGTGAGGATGCTATTAACTTCCCGGTTCTTGCTTCAGGTGGTAAAGGTATGATCTCCGTAACTGCCAATATAGTCCCCAAAGAGATGGGTGACATGTGGGATGCATTTAAATCAGGAGACATGGCAAGGGCACGTCAGATTCACTACAGTATTTTTGACCTTCATCAGATTATGTTTGTCGAGACAAACCCGATCCCTGTTAAAACCGCACTTGCAATGATGAATAAGTGTAGTGAGGAAATGAGGCTGCCGCTCTGCCCTATTGCGGATGGGAACAGGGACAGACTTAGAGAGTCATTGAATAGATACGGATTGATATAACCAATAAACAATATTTGAGGCATAAAAATGATCAAGGCAATAGTAACAGGCGCTGCAGGCCGTATGGGATGCAGTATTATACGTGCTATTCATCAGACTGAAGGAATTGAAGTTATGGGCGCTATTGAACAGGACGGGCATCCTCTATTCGGAAGGGATGCAGGTGAGGTTGCCGGATTAAGCCCCATGAAGGTCAGGATAGTGTATGGCCTTGAGAATGTCATGGACAGGGCTGATGTTGTGATTGACTTTACAACCCCTCAGGCAACAATTGCCAATATGGAAAAAGTGGCTGCTGCCGGCAAGGCCTGGGTTATAGGTTCTACAGGTTTCACAAGAGAGGAAGAAAACAAGATCAGAGGCCTTGCCAGTAAATCCCCTTGTGTCTTTTCACCCAATATGAGTGTCGGGGTAAATGTCCTTTTCAGGATCATAAAGGATGCGGCAATCGCTCTGGGAGATGATTACGACATTGAGATAGTCGAGGCGCACCACAGACACAAGAAGGATGCACCAAGCGGGACAGCGATGAAGATGGCTCAGATAGTTGCAAACTCGCTGGGAAGAGACCTCTCAGTCGTAGGTAAATTCAGCCGTCACGGCATAACCGGAGAGCGGGATAAAAAAGAAATAGGCGTTCAGTCAATCAGGGCCGGCGATATTGTCGGTGATCATACCGTAATGTTTTGTGGAACAGGTGAGAGGATTGAAATAACACATAAGGCGCAAAGTCGTGATAACTTCGCCCGAGGGGCAGTAAGGGCAGCCATGTGGGTGGTCAAACAAAAACCAGGCATTTACGATATGTTGGACGTACTTGGACTTAAAGATACAAAATAAACTCCATGGAGGAGATTCTTTAATGGAAGATGAGATTCAGAAGATGTTTGCTGAGCGGATAGGCGGAAGCAAGTTCGGCAAGGAAGATAAAATATACAAGTTTGAAAAGATCAAGCGGGCCAAGGCCGCCGCACTCAAGGCAAATCCGGGAGCAGAGTTGATAGACCTGGGTGTGGGTGAACCTGATGACATGGCTCCTCCGGGCGTTGTGGAGGTATTGCAAAAAGAGTGTGCAAAATGGGAAAACAGGGGATATGCTGATAATGGCATTTTGGAGTTCAAAGAAGCTGCTTCCCGATACATGGAAAACCTTTACGGTGTAAAAGGACTTAATCCTGATAAGGAGATCATTCATGGTATAGGCTCTAAACCTGCGCTTGCCATGCTGCCGTCTGCATTTATTAATACCGGAGACATAACACTTATGACAGTCCCTGGTTATCCTGTAATGGGTACTCATACAAAGTGGTATGGCGGTGAGGTTATTAATCTGCCATTAAGAGAGGAGAACAACTTCCTCCCGGATCTTGCTTCTCTTGACAGATCAGTGCGGCAACGTGCGAAATTGCTCTATATCAATTATCCTAATAATCCGACAGGCGGCGCCGCTACAAAAGAGTTTTTCGAGAAGGTTGTAAGGTTTGCCTCGAAGAATAACATAGTAGTTGTTCATGATGCAGCTTATGCAGCACTGAATTTTGACGGAAAACCCCTCAGCTTCCTGTCAATTCCAGGAGCTAAAGATGTCGGCATAGAGATACACTCACTTTCCAAGGCATTCAACATGACCGGCTGGCGTATCGCGTTTGTTGCCGGAAATGAAAAGGTAGTTAATGCATATGGCTCTGTAAAAGACAACTACGATTCCGGGCAGTTCAGGGCCATACAGAAGGCCGGAGCATATGCACTCGATAATGCATCGCTTACGACTGAGATCAGCAGAAAATATGAAAGAAGGTTGAAGGCCCTTGTTGATACACTTAAAGCAGCAGCTTTTCCTGCGAGGATGCCCAGGGGTTCCTTCTATCTTTATGTTAAGATACCGAAGCGGACCGGGGATGGCAAGGCATTCAACTCTGCTGAAGACTTCTCAGAGTTTCTGATAAAGGAAAAACTTATATCGTCGGTACCCTGGGATGACGTTGGCAGTTATGTAAGATTTTCTGCTACTTTTGTGGCAAAGGATATGACTGATGAAACCAGAATTTTAAATGAGGTGAAGAAAAGGTTATCTGATACAACATTTGATTTCTGATCACTTGATCATTAACATGGCGGCGAATGTCTTGATAAATGCATTTATAGGATTAGGCACTAACCTCGGTGACCGCAAGAAACATATCACAGAGGCAATAAAGTTTCTTGAGGACAGGACTGACATAAAGATCATAAAATCATCCTCATTGTATGTTACAGAACCAATAGGTTATGTAGGTCAGGATTGGTTCCTGAATTGTGTTGTCGAGGTAATGACTACCCTCCCTCCACATGAGCTCCTGGCATTATGTCTGTCTATTGAGGATAAGATGGGCCGCACAAGGACTATGCAATGGGGACCTCGAATTATAGACCTCGACCTTCTCCTGTATAATGACGCAGTCATAGAAGAGGATGACCTGCTTATCCCCCATCCGAACATGGACAAGAGAAGATTTGTCCTTGCCCCTCTTGTTGAAATAGCCCCTGACGTTATACACCCGAAACTCAACAAGACAGTTGCAGATCTCCTGAAGCATCTAAATGATACACATAAGGTGGATTTGTACAGGGAGTGCTGAAAGTCATAAAAGACATATCAGAGATGCAGAATCTTGCCTCGCAGTTCCGGCAGGAAGGCAAGACTATAGGTTTCGTCCCAACCATGGGAGCACTTCATCAGGGCCATCTCAGCCTGATGGAACATGCAAAAGAAGAATCCGATATCGTTATAGTTTCCATTTTTGTCAACCCATCCCAATTCGGCCCCGGAGAAGATCTGAATCAATACCCGCGGGACATGGAAGGTGATATAGAAAAGACCGGGTCTGCAGGAGTTGATATACTTTTTACTCCTGCCCCGTCCGAAATATACCCGGAAGGCTTCAGGACATATGTATCAGTTGAAGGCCTTTCTGAGATATTGTGCGGTAAAACCAGACCAGGTCATTTCCGGGGTGTATCCACCGTGGTCCTTAAGCTTTTTAACATCATAAAACCTCACAAATCATTCTTCGGTCAGAAAGACTATCAACAAACCGTCATAATAAGACGGATGGTAAAAGACCTTAATGTTGATACAGATATAATTGTTCTACCGACAGTGCGCGAGGCTGACGGCCTTGCCATGAGTTCGAGGAATCAATATCTGAAGAAAGACGACAGAAAGGCTGCTGCTGTTATTTATCGCTCACTCCTGCAGGCAGGCAGGTTATTCGAAAGTGGTGTATCGGGTACAGAAAGATTGAGAAATACCATATTGAGCGTACTTAAGGAAGAACCTTCAGTACATACAGAGTATATTTCTATCATAAACCCTGAGACACTTGAAGAAGAAACATTTGCAGAAAATGGGACAGTAATTGTTGTTGCGGCCCGGATAGGCAATACACGGTTAATTGACAACATAATATTGCAATGAATACCGAAGACAAGAAACCCCATTCCAGTCTTTTAGATACCTTGCCCTTTGATGAGATAATCACTCTTATGAACTATGAGAATCTCCGTGTCATGAATACAATCAATAGCGCAAAGAGCTCAATATCTTCTGCCATTAATGATGCAGCCGCAGCTATACAATCAGGAGGAAGCCTGATATATATAGGTGCAGGCACAAGCGGACGGCTTGGCGTCCTTGATGCGTCAGAGATCCCGCCGACCTTCGGGGTCACCCCGGATACAATAAAGGCCATAATAGCAGGCGGGGAGCGGGCAATAACCAATGCAGTTGAAGGCGCTGAAGATGATGAGGATGAAGGCAGAAAAGCAGTGAATGGCGTAACCCAAAGAGACATGCTGCTCGGAATCACTGCAAGCGGCTCCACACCATTTACCATATCCGCTCTCAGGGAAGGAAAACGAAGAGGCGCTAAATGCTGGTTATTGACATGTAATGATACAGCGTATGATTTTACCGACGGTATAATTAATCTTCCGGTTGGACCGGAGATTATTGCAGGGTCTACCAGGCTTAAGGCAGGCACCGCCACCAAGATAGTCCTTAACATGATATCTACAGCCGCGATGATAAAATTGGGAAAGGTATATAAAAATTACATGGTGGATGTTATCCCCTCAAACACTAAGTTGAGAAAACGGGCGCTCAATATTATACAGGAGATTACAGCATGCGGGGGTGAAGAGGCGGAGACATTACTTGACCAATCAGGGGGAAACGCAAAGACCTCAATTTTGATGTATATGAAGGGATTAAGTTGTGAAGACGCAAAGGATTTGCTGAAGTTGTCCGGCGATTCACTGAGAAAGGCCCTGGGAGAATGAGCCCCGGGAATAAGGGAAAGTCAGGAGCACAGTCTAAAGGCAAGGCTCCCCGACCAGATACAAGGATAACAAGAATCATCGGCCTCATGTCAGGGACTTCTCATGACGGGGTGGATGCAGCACTGGTGGAATTCCCCCTTAATCCCCCTTTATTAAAGGGTAAAATCAGGTCCCCCCCTTTAGAAAAGGGGGGCGAGGGGGGATTTGATTCGGGGTTTTCAAGTGAAATAAATATTACACCAGTCCGCCACATTCACGTCCCCTACAGCAAACAGCTCCGGGATGAGATCCGTATGGCATTCAGCGGAAACACAGAACTAATCTGCCGCCTGAACTTTACCCTCGGCAATATCTTTGCCAAGGCTGTCTTTTCGTTACTAAAGGATTCAGGCTTCAGACCGGAGGATATAGATGCCGTTGCCTCCCACGGACAAACCATTTACCATATCCCTCCATCGGGTAAAAGCACTGGCTCAACTCTTCAGATTGGCGAGGCATCAGTAATTTCAGAACGGACAGGGATATTAACCTTATCTGATTTCAGGACCGCTGACATGGCCGCAGGAGGACATGGCGCCCCGCTCGTCCCTATGGCAGACTTTCTTCTTTTCAGTGAACCAGGAAAAGTAAGGGCAGTATTAAACATAGGCGGAATTGCTAATGTTACCATAGTCAGGGACAGGATAGATGACACTGTTGCATTCGACATCGGACCAGGTAATTCTTTGATAGATGAGGCAATGCTGGTTATTTCAAAGGGGGGAAAATCATTCGATAAGAACGGGGCATTTGCAAGGAAGGGGGAATTAATCCCGGGACTTCTGAAAGAGCTCCTCTCCCATCCTTACTTCAGGAAGACATTTCCTAAATCTACAGGAAGAGAGACCTTTGGGACAACAATGTTAAAATATCTCTTAAATAAATACGGGAAGTTTAAACCTAATGATATTGTCTCGACCCTCACTCACCTGACAGCTGCAACTGTATATAATTCCATCGCAAATTTTAAACCGGACGAAATTATTCTGACAGGGGGAGGTGTAAATAACTGCTTTCTGACAGGATTGATTAATGACAAGTTTAAGGACGATGGCGTAATAATACGTAATATATCAGAATACGGTATTCCGGCGCAGGCAAAAGAGGCTATGAGTTTTGCCATCCTCGGGTATCAGACTTTAAATAGAAAGGCAGGCAACATCCCTTCTGTTACAGGGGCAAGGCATGGTGTCATCCTGGGCAAGATAACAACCAGTCCCCATATGATCTAAGGATAATCCTTGGAAGCTCTGGCATTCATGCCGTTGGTCACATCTATTTACAATTGCCGATCCTGCGCCCTGTCAACTTGTTTTTAATTTGCATCTTGCCCATCCCCGGCATCTGCATGTTGATGACAGAGCTGCCGTCTAACTTATCTTTACTATAAGTGATTGTTCCTTTTCCATCCATATCACCCTCTTTTGACTTGCATAT
This sequence comes from Nitrospirota bacterium, assembly GCA_020846775.1. Taxonomy (NCBI): domain Bacteria; kingdom Pseudomonadati; phylum Nitrospirota; species Nitrospirota bacterium. The sequence continues at coordinate 43,116 of JADLDG010000097.1, read as the reverse complement.
CATTTTCCATGTAACGGTATTACCACTTGTCTTGAGGTCGCTGACTGTGCATGAAGAATCCTTTTCCTCTTTGCTGTGCGGGACATAGTCTTTATTGGTCATGCACTGGTTTTGTTTAACCGAAGGCATAGCAGGCATACCGGGCATTTCCGAGACGCTTGTAATCTCCCAAAGACCCTCATGAAAATCCGGACCTCCCGCTGCAACAGAGATATGAGAAACAAATAAAAGGCTGACTGACAAGATCAACAAAACCATTCTTTTCATACTGTTTTTCTCCTTTCCATTCGAACTCCATCTATATGAATCTGGATTATTTCGGGTAGATTAGCAATATGAGACTTACCTGTCAATTTTAATTTTGTAAATTGTCTGCGACAGACTAACTTATGTCAGGGGTTGAAAGATACATTGCGCCGTCAGCTGGATTTTTTGGTGGTTATTTAATTATTTTTATTGTCTAACGTTCAAATTGAGGGGCGTGCGGCTTTTTGCACGTCCCGCTCGAATGCAGGGTTAGGCGAAAACCACAGAGGAACCGTGTCTAAGCTATCCTATGAGACTTGCCCTCGTGACCCGGCTCCGCTGCAATAATATTTTGGCGTGTTTTTACTGTATCAGCCAGCGTGTTTTTTCACCCACGCGACATAGCGGTTTATCCAGTTCTGTAGGAATTCCTTGCTGTCTGCACCGATGTTACCGACCTCGTCAAACAACCCATCCTTTGCATGGATGAATGCTTCGGGTTGGCCAAGCGTCGGCACGTCCAAGTACGCGAGAACATTGCGCAAATGCTGTTGAGCCATGGACGTGCCGATGACACCGATCGAAGCACCCAACACGCCAGCGGGCTTGCCCGCCCAAGCGTTCTGGCCATAGGGGCGCGAGGCGTGGTCAATCGCGTTCTTGAGCACCCCAGGGATCGAACGGTTGTATTCGGCCGTGACGAACAGAAGACCCTGGGCTGCCGCGATTTCGGCCTTTAGTCGCTTGACGGATTCGGCCTGATTCTCGTCGTCGTCCTGGTTGTAGAGCGGCAAGTCGCTGATTTGCACTTGCTTGAACGAAAACTCCGGTGGCGCCAGTTTTACAATGGCGTTAGCTAGCTTCCGGTTGAAAGAATCTTTGCGAAGGCTGCCGACGACAACGGCGATTTGGTATTGACTCATGGCGATCTCCTTTTTGTTGCGACATTTAAAGGCGGTGTCGCATACGCCTGACCAGTTATTAGACAGTTTATAGTTCGGTATTAGTCAGTTACAGAACCGTAGCAGAAAGTTTTGATCCGGTCAATAGCGCTTGAAGATTATTGACATATCTGATAGCTATAAATATATTTTGCAAATGAATAGTGCTCGATTTGTAATATTAGTCCTGTTATAATCCTATGCTTCTTTCAACAAATTATTATTCAAATGACTGATACGCTATTTGCGATGTTAGTCATATTTAAATTTTATGGGCAATTCCGTTTTCCTCTTGACATTCCGGCAATTCCGGGGACACCATACTTAACTCTCTTCTTGCTTAGATAAGAATACCTGATATCCTTCTTTCTAACAAGGCATAAAACCTGCAATGATAACTCTTTAAATTCATTTTTAGTACTCATTTATTCAATACCCCCACAACTAATCGAGTAATTAATATGGCAAGAATAAGGCGTGTTGTTGCAGGTGGACTCCCCCACCATATAACGCAGCGAGGGAATCGTCGGCAGAAGACATTTTTCTTCAACGAGGACTATGAATTATATATAAAGCTTATGGCAGAGCAGTGCATCTGCACACATTTCAGGTCAAGATGACGCACTGGTAAATGTCAAACCCCTGATAGATATCGCAGGGGACTGGCGGAGGTTTCTATCAGGAGGCATTAACAAAAAAACAGATGAGGTGATTCGTTTTCATGAGAAGGTCGGCAGACCATTAGGAAGTGAGACATTCATTGAATACCTTGAGATGAAATTGAATCGCCCTCTACCTGAGGATCTTTTCCAGTTCAACAGCAAACCCCTCAAGGAGTACTGAGTGGATAACACCGCTTTGGCAGGCTTTATTGACTAACCTGAACCCACCATTTATATTCTGATAGACCTCGATATCCTTTTCTATAGGGTCAACAACCCAGTATTCTTTTACACCGGATGCCTCATAAACGCGCATCTTGTGTCTTAGATCATAGTAGGCGGAAGATGGAGAGAGTATTTCAATGATGAGATCAGGCGCTGCCTCGATATTTTTCTCTCCTATGATGTTCATCCTCTCTTTTGATATAAACAAAATATCCGGCTGATATACCTCTTTCTCGGAAAAATATACATCAGTAGGGGCATATAGGACCTCCCCAAGTACGTTTTTTTCTACAAAAGTTGCAAGTTCAAGTGCGAGCCTTTTTGATAAAATCTGATGATATGGTACAGGTGCCGGTTCCTTTACGAGATTACCTCCAATCAACTGATACGGCGCCCCTTCAGGAAGTTTCTCATAGTCCGCGTAAGTGTAAACCTTTTTTCTTTGCGGTAATGCCATGTTCGTAGCTAAGGTCGTGAAAGATATTTTAGCGGGTTTGCTGTTATAAGTGTCTTAACAATCTCTTCATCGAACCCATGTTTTATTAATCTACGTGACGATTCTGTAATGCCCATTGACCCTCCCTGAAGAGTTCCGGCATCATTTATAGCGCCACGTCCTGTGCCATCCCCTGACATCTCCGTCCATTTTACTGAATCTGAAATAATGACTATTTTATCCGGATTCTTTATCCTGAATATAAGTTCAAGTGTCTTCACATTAAGATGATGAGGGTCTGCTATAACCTCGATAAAGACATCTTTGTTGAGGAGTCCAAAACCAGCTATCCCGGGCTCTCTGTGGTGAAAGCCGCGCATGGCATTGAATATGTGGGTGATGCCCTTTGCCCCTGCATTGAAGCCCTGCTCTGCCTCAGAAAACGTTGCATCTGAATGCCCCATGCTTGCAATAATCCCCATGTCAGATATCTTTCTGATAAGCTTTACGGCACCATTCAGCTCTGGGGCGATAGTGATTATCTTTATCATATCTTCGTAACCTGCAATTAGATGTCTTAGATTTGATTCAGTCGGTTCAATGAATGATGTGGATATCAGCGCACCGCATTTGGCAGAATTGAGAAATGGCCCTTCAAGATGGACACCCAGGATAGCAGCATATTTAGTCCGGCCATGAAGGCCGGCGCTGCCTGCCGCCTCTCTTGACCTTTGCACTTCCATCGCCATTTTCACTGCCATTATATTCTCACGCATAATTTCTATCGTGTCTGGATATATTGCAGGAATAATAGCTGTAACGCCAAGGGATTCCTGTATCTCAGCCATCCTGATTATGTCTTCAGGATTGGATGTCCTGGTGTCAAAGCCACCGATTCCGTGAGTATGAATGTCTATAGTCTTCAATCTAAAATCCCATCCCCACCCCTTCGATTTCTCTCAGGGGAGGGTATTCTCATCTGCTATCTCTTCAAATGGCCGTATGGGGAAAGCGTTGTTATCCTTGTGTCTTCCAGCGCCTTTCCGACTGTAAAATGATAAATATCCTGATAAGTATTGTCAGTAAACCCCAACAACTGGTGCACAAGGTCATCATAGTAACATCCTATGCCAGTACCGCGCAGAGAATGCGCCTCTGCCTCAAGATATAGCACCTGTCCAATCATCCCTGCCTCCCAGAAGAGGCGCCTGTATGCGTGCGGTTCATCCTCTATATTCGCTTTGAACTTCGCTATCATCCCTGCGGAAAACACACCGTCTCCTGCTATCTCCTGATCACAGCTATAATAAGATGCTTTTTGCCTGAAATCCCCTTTTTTCAGCAAATATAATGGCAGAGTATCCGGCACATCACTAACTATCTCCCATAATAAATCAGCTGTGCATTTGCGTTTGAACTCTGCAACATCCCCTTTATTTCTAAACAAAATATATAATCCAGGGTCAAGTCCTGTTACACGATGAGCAAATATAAGGAGATTAACAGAGACATTGCCAATACCGGCATCAAACGGCGCACAATTTTTACGAGGGATAGTCTTATCGAGTATCGCCAGAAAATCATTCCTGCTGATTGACGCCTCTCCATCATACGATTGTCCGCTCCTCCTCTGGCGTATGATAGCTGCCGCATTAACCCCGGTGATTTCCCGTTCAATAAATTCATCTTCATTATATATAAATTCCTTCTTATCAGCAGCGGGCTTGACAGTTGCTGCTGAAACCTCATCAATCACTTCCCATACGACATGATCTTCACTAAGAAAAGACGGGTCCCCGATAAAGGGAAGTTTTTTGAATATAGATATAATATCTTCAGGGATATCCACCGCTATGTCTGCCTCTGATGACCTGTGAACAAAACAGATCAGGTCTGCCTCTTCCTTCTCATGTTCTATCCATGGTGTTTTATGGAAGCCCAGCATCGTTTCCACGTCTGAGTCTGAAAGTGCATTAAGGTATGTTACCTTCCAACCAGAAAGATTAGCTGCGAAGCTCATACACGCCACTGCATGCCCTACATCATGATTACAATACCGGAACGCCCGCTCCCCGTATTTCCATGCCTCCCTCCAATAGATGCTGCTCAGTGCAACTAAAAAACCATCTGTCCTGAAATGCGATATTAGCTTTGACCATAATGAATTATCAAATGTTGCACGCCACTCAACAATATGCCGGTATGGATTATAGTGATAAACTCCGCCGCAATTCTCAGATTCCTTCAGCGGAGGTAGGATGAGATGAACCTCTGTTGGATGGAGATTGCCGCTTGATGGATTGATACGCAGTGCCCATGTATCTCCAGATATTGATTTCCATGCAGAAAGACCAACAGACAACTCAAGAAAGGCGCCAATGTTTTCAAAAGAAAAATCTTTCGATGGATTTCCACTCCTGTCGTATATCCCATAATAATTGGTCTCCTGGTCCTTTGCTATAAAAGGGATATCAAGTACGGGAGCGCCCTCGTATCTCATGAACGGAGCGGGTTGGTTTGCCCAATCGAGTTCACCTGGAGATCTTGCATAACGATCCGGGTAGTGCTTGGTGCGCTCGTGATATTCTATAACCTTCTGTATGCTGTTTTCTCTGTCCATAATGAATCTCCTTACAAAAACCCACCCTCACTCCTTCGAATACTCTCAGGACTGGCCTTCCCCTCTCCCTGAATGAGATAGTGTTTTTTTATTTCATTCTCATTGCTCATTGCTTTCGACTCATTGCTTCTTCACTCATTGCTGACAGTTGTCTGCCTCATGTCAGTTATTATATCCCGGTATCTACATAATAGCCACAATCCGGGGATGGCGAATAAGGCTGTAATGATAAAGAAATTTGCCCAGCCAACTGACTCTACCAGATAACCGGATGTTGGGGCCAGAAAGATTCTGCCGAGTGCAGACAGGGATGACAGGAGTGCATATTGAGTAGCACTGTATCTGTGATTACAAAGTGCCATGAGCAGGGCAATAAACGAGGCTGTCCCCATCCCGCCGCTGAAGTTCTCAAAGGCAACGGCAAATATCAGCATTCCATAACTCTTCCCATACAATGCAAGTGCCATAAATGAGAAATTAGACAATGCCTGCAATATCCCGAAGATCAGGAGTGAGCGGAAAAGGCCGAGCCGAACCATCAGAGTACCGCCTGCCATAGCGCCAAATATTACAGAGAGAAGCCCCAACCCCTTGTTTATGGTGCCGACATCGGTTGCAGTAAATCCCATGCCTCTGATGAGGAAGGGTGTCGTCATTGTTCCGGCATAGGCATCACACAACTTATAAAGCACTATCAGGATCAGCATCACAATGGCGCCTTTGCGGGAAAAGAAGTCTGTAAGAGGCCCCCCTACTGCCTCCTTAAGTGTCCTGGGCGGAACGATATTGTTGTCAGGTTCATTCCCGAAAAATGCAGCAGCAATCCCTATGAACATCAGCCCTGCCATAAGCAGATATGTATTTCTCCACCCAATCTGGTCGGAAAAAACCAGCGCCACTGCCCCGCCGACAAGCATTGCAATGCGGTAACCGGTAACAAACACTGCGGCCCCTAATCCACGTTCCTGTTCTATAAGTACGTCAGTCCGGTATGCATCACTGACAATATCCTGTGATGCAGAAAAAAAGGCAACCATCATGGCAATAACACCGAAGTAGAGCAGTTCTTCCTTTGGTGACCCGAGGCCCATTAGAACCACACCAATGCTTATGCCCAATTGAGTCAGTATTATCCATCCCCTGCGTCTTCCCAAAAGGGGCGGAACATACCTGTCCATGAAAGGTGCCCACAGAAACTTCAATGTGTAGGGAAGCCCGATTAGAGAGAAAATACCGATTGAACGAAGATCAACACCTGCAACAGCCATCCATGCCTGCAATGTGCCCGATGTCAAGACAAGCGGCAGTCCTGAAGAAAATCCAAGAAACAATAATACAGAGATATTACGGCTTGTGAATACCTTTAATAGATCGCTTCTGACAGATCTATACAAAATTTGCCCTTTGTGTTTTCAGATGTTAATAACCTTCTGATATGGTGTCAAAAACAGATGATGACCATGAAGTTGAGATATTAGTTTCCCGGCTATCATATCCACTTTATTATTAATTTTTGCCGCTATTTTAATCATAAAACAGTGAGGATTGCAAATAACTAATTGCAATCATAAGCACATCCCGGACACTTAACGATCCGCCGGAGGTAATTAAAATATTAATCCTGAACCTTGACAACAGGTGGGAGACGCTAGTAGACTATTTAGGTAATAGCTTGGCTTTAAGACGCGGGCAATTGAGAGGTATTGGTAAATAGACATGGGAGTTTATCTGCTGTTAATACCGATAATGCTTCTTTCCCTAAGTGAGACCGCCCTTTCTGAAGTTTATAACAGAGCAGACAGCCATCATGATGTTGATACAAAACAAATCGGTATAGATGAAAAACCGGGGGGGAATATTCCCCTCGATATTTCCCTGATTGAAGAAGATGGCAGATCAGTAAAATTGACCGAACTAATAAAAGGTCCAACTGTAATTATTCTTGCCTATTACAATTGTATAAACCTGTGTCCAACTGTACTTGAGGCTACTGCAAGGTTGTTAGAGAATACGCGCCTCAAACCGCTTGATGACTTCTCCGTTATAACCATAAGTTTTAACGATTCCGAAACACCTGAGGATGCCGTAAGGGTAAAGAGAGATTACCTCAAGGCAATTGGAAGACCCTTCCCCGATGAAGGTTGGAGATTTCTAACAGGGAAAGCTGCAGAGATTAAACGTCTGACTGACGCAGTAGGCTTCAACTATAAACGCGAGGGGGACGATTTCCTTCACCCTTCTGCACTAATTATCATATCAGGAGATGGGCATATTACACGATACCTGTACGGACAGAGCTTTCTTCCCTTCGACTTTGAAATGGCTATAACTGAGGCGGCGGCCGGCAAGAGCGGTCCGTCTATAAGAAAGGCAATCCTCCTCTGCTTCAGTTACGACCCCGTGGGCAGAAGATATGTCTTCAATACATTGAAAGTTACCGGTATAGTGGTTTTGACATCGGCCCTGGCAATGCTGGTACTTGTAACCAGAAAAAGAAAGACTTGATGTAAACCGGGGGTTATAGTGGATCTATCAAGGGAAGATAATCGAGGATTTTACTTCAGCGAGGGGCGTTCTCCGGGGCTCCTCTCCTGGCTATTCTCATGGATATTCTCAATAGATCATAAACGCATCGCTATCCTCTATTTACTCTCTGCATTAACTTTCTTCTTCATGGGTGTGACTCTCGGATTTCTTATACGGCTGGAACTTATAGCCCCTGGCGCCACAATAATGGAGGCACAGACCTATAACTCGGTCTTTACCCTCCACGGCATCATTATGATCTTCTTATTCATCATCCCCGTGACCACAGGGGTATTAGGCAATTTTTTCCTCCCCATACAGATTGGCGCAAAAGATATGGCTTTTCCGAGGCTTAATCTGCTCTCCTGGTGGTTCTATATAATTGGAGCGTTCCTCGTTTTCACATCTCTTTTCACCGGCAACGGTCCTCCTGATACAGGCTGGACTTTCTATGTGCCCTACAGTATAAAGACTGGGACAAACGTATCCCTTGCGGTCTTTGCTGTATTCATACTCGGTCTGTCTTCCATATTAACAGGGATTAATTTTGTGACAACCGTTCACATTCTAAGGGCCCCGGGAATGAGGTGGCACAAGCTTCCTCTCTTCGTATGGTCTGTTTACGCGACCGCCTGGATACTCGTCATAGCAACCCCGGTTGTTGGAATGACATTTCTCCTGATTCTTGCTGAGAGATTTTTAGGTATAGGTGTCTTTGATCCGCTGAAGGGAGGTGACCCCATACTCTATCAGCATCTCTTCTGGATATACTCCCACCCGGCAGTCTATGTTATGATCCTTCCAGGGATGGGTATCGTTGCAGAGATCATACCTGTATTCTGCAGAAGAGTCATATTCGGTTACAGGGCCATAGCATATTCGAGTCTGGCAATTGCAATCCTGGGTTCGATGGTATGGGGACACCATATGTTTGTAAGCGGTTACAGTTCCAATGCCGCAATGGTCTTTTCCCTGCTCACCTTTCTTGTGGCAATACCCAGCGCAATAAAAGTCTTTAACTGGGTTACCACTATGTACAAGGGATCTATTGTCCTTGAGACCCCTTTTCTTCTGACACTTGCATTTATATTCCAATTTTCCATTGGAGGGCTTTCAGGATTAATGCTTGGCACCCTTTCTTTAAACGTCCATCTTCATGATACAGCCTTTGTCGTCGGGCATTTCCATTACATTGTTTTCGGCGGCGGCGGGTTCGCATTCTTCGCCGGACTACATTACTGGTTTCCCAAGATGTTTGGAAAGATGTATAACAAAAAAATTGCAAATATCTCGGCTGCATTTCTGTTCGTTGGTTTTAACACCCTCTATTTTCCTATGTTCATACTGGGACTGAATGGAATGCCTAGGAGATATTACGACTATCTTCCTGAATTTCAACCATGGCAGATGGTCTCAACCTTCGGGTCGTGGATATTAATAACCGGCCTCATCATAATGTTTGCAAACCTGGTCTATTCGCTTAAAAAGGGGGAACGGGCACCGGAAAATCCATGGGGCGGGGCTACGCTGGAGTGGCAGACGACATCCCCTCCACCGCTGGAGAATTTTCATACTCCGCCGGTGGTAGAACGCGGGCCATATGATTACAGGGAATTATTATGATTGAAGGACCCGGCATTGAAATAGAAGCGGTACATCGGGACCCTGTTGGTTCCCGTATGGGAATGTGGCTTTTTCTCTTTACAGAGTTTTTTTTATTTGTCGTACTTTTCATAATATTCTTTGTCTACCGCAGCCGCTACCCGGAGGATTTCCACCATGCATCGGGAAATCTAAGTGTCCTTATCGCAACTGCAAATACCCTCATACTCCTGACGAGCAGTTTCTTCATGGCAACATCAGTATGGGCCATAAGGGTGGGGAAGAAACACCTGGCTATACTGGCCCTCTTGGCAACCATATTCCTGGCGATAGTCTTCCTGGTGAATAAATATATCGAGTGGAGTGAAAAGATCGGCCACGGTATATACCCGGGGGCAACCGGGATGAAAGACCTCTTAAAGGGCGAAGGTCTATTCTACAACCTCTACTTTATAATGACTGGACTTCACGGCCTTCACGTGGCAGGAGGTATAATATTACTCTCTGTTATGGTGGTCTTTGTAGTCAGGGATAAGATAGTGATGAAGGATTTTGCCATACTCGAAAACTCAGGACTTTACTGGCATCTGATAGACATTATCTGGATTTATCTATTCTCATTCTTTTATCTGGTTACATAGGAGATATATGAATAATACATCTGGTAAATTGGAGAAACACGGGGCCACTATCCGCACATACGTTATAGTCTGGGCCGTGATGGTGGCACTTACTATTGGGGCTGCGGCAAGTGCAACAACATTCAAAGGCAGTCTTTGGGATAAGACTCCAATATTAATCGTCATAATAAAGACCTTTCTTATTGCAGCATTCTTTATGAACCTGAAATACGAAAAGGGCTTTATCAGGATCATGATATTTTTTATCCCGGGGGTAATCCTGATACTGAGTCTCTTCCTCTATTCAGATGTGGGATACAGATAGACTATGTTCAAGACAGCATCAAGCATAATTGGAAAAGATGTTGACAGCACGTTCCTGATTGTTGTGGGGGTCTGCATCCTGATGCTGTGTATTATTACCTTTCTTACGGCATTTTTTATTATCAGGTATCGCAGGAGCAGAAACCGGACTGCTACAGATATACCAGGGAACATTATCCTTGAAACAGCCTGGACCGTAATTCCAGTATTTATAGTCCTCTCTCTGTTCTATTTTGGCTGGAATGATTATAAAAAAAGGACTCAGGTCCCGGCGGATGCCATTAACGTTAGCGTTACTGCGCAGCAGTGGTCATGGTCTTTTGAGTATGAGGGTAACATAAAGAGCAAAATTCTCAAACTTCCAAAAGGGAGGCCGGTAAAGCTGTTACTTGCATCAAATGATGTAATACATAGCCTCTATATACCGGCATTCAGAGTAAAAGAGGATGTAGTGCCTGGCCTCAGGGACAATTACCTCTGGTTTACCCCTGACGAGGTGGGGAAATATAATCTCTTCTGTGCGGAATACTGCGGACTCGGACACTCAAGGATGCTGACTACTGTGGAGGTGATGGATGAGTCGGCGTTTAATAAATGGCGTGAAGATATGATGGCTGAGGTATCCATGTCAGCAAATTTATCCAGTGCAGAGCTTGGGCTCCGCTTAAGCTCTGAGAAGGGGTGTACGGGCTGCCACTCGGTTGACGGCACAAAACGCATAGGACCCTCATGGAAGGGCTTATATCTGAAGAAGGAGACCGTTATAACAGATGGCAAAGAAGTAGTTGTAGTTGTTGACAAAGAATATATAAGGAAATCCATGTTGGAACCGGCTGCAGATGTTGTGAAGGGCTTTCCACCTATTATGCCATCCCAGAAGGGTCTTCTGACAGATAAGGAGATCGAGGCGCTTATAGAATATATAAAGACTTTATGAGGGCTCAGGCCATATATAAAATCAAAACTTCAGATTGAAAATCGGACCCCATTACTTCCATCGCCGGAGCAGGCTGGCTTCAAAGAATCGAGATTATTCCAGGTTTATATTGCAGAGTTTATTCCTTTTGATTGGACAACTGTGCCGTCATTGGTTTGACAACCCCGTCAATAACTACCATTAGAAATACCCCACTATAGCTGTAATTATCCTTATAAATCAATTAGATATGACTTGGCACATGTATTGCTGATACTTGTCTTACAGACAAATATTAGACATTACTAACAAATGAAAGTAACTAACAAAGTAGTAAGTAAAAGGAGAAGAAATGGAGAGGAATAAAATGAGGATGATTCGAAATCAGAAGGGATTTACACTTGTAGAACTGGCAATCGTGCTTGTAATTATCGGGTTGATCCTGGGGGCTGTACTCAAGGGGCAGGAGATGATCAATAATGCCCGGATGAAGAGACTCTATAATATGCAGAAAGAGGTTAATGCCTCTATTAATACCTATCTGGATAAATATGGAAAATATCCCGGGGATGACAACAATGCCAATGCCCGTTGGGGAATCACAGACGGGAATAACAATGGCCTGATCACAGGATTTACCACTAATTGTGCGTCCGGCACCACCACCGAGACCTGTGTCGCCTGGAGAGGATTAAGGCTTGCAAATCTCCTGTCAGGAGATGCAACATCAGCAGTAAATCCAGGCAACCCTTACGCAGGCATCGTAGCGATAGGGACTGTAGCAGTCCAGGGGTTGACCACACATTGGATAGGATTTACAAATGTGCCTTACGATGTATGCCAGCTCCTTGATCAGCAGTATGATGATGGCAGTCCGACCACTGGGTATAATAGTGGAGATATCCGGGGATCAGGCAACTACAACACAGCAACCAGTGGTGCATACACACTCTATTTCAGGTTTTAATTTATCCCGTTTGGGGGAGAGATGACTTTACGTGGAAGGGGAAAAGTTTGCCGCAGGAATGGCATAGAAACCGGGATCTGTCATTTACAGTCAGGACAATTATTAATCTTATCCTCAGGCTGGTTTTACCATCCCTTTCTTGTATATTCATTTTTTCCGGTTATTACGTAATATGGAGCATCTCTCCCGACAGCCTCTTATCAGAAGTTGTCACAAAGACCCGGAGTGGAGTTTTTCTGACTATTTTAGGCGGAATAACACTCATGATATGGATGCACAGGACGTTAAAATAGACATTGGTTCTATATGAAACAGCTGCACCTTATAAAAGGGAATAATGGTTTTACACTTGTTGAACTTGCCATTGTACTTGTGATTATCGGTATGCTGATCGGGATTGGAACCGGAATGATGGGACCCCTTGTTAAGGCAGCCAAACATAATGAGACCAAGGAGATTGTGAATGCAGCAGTTTCAGGAATGATCGGTTTTGGAACTACAAGTAACCGGATCCCCAATACAACAGAGTTCCCATCTATCGTAAGGACCCCAAAAGACTCCTGGAATAACTCTCTATTATATATTCCGGATGCGAATCTGATAAACACATCAGCAGGGGGGATATGCGGGAGAAAAACGACCGGTATCAGTATTATTTTGTGTGCCGACTCAGGTTGTGCAGCACCGATTAGTTCTATATCCAATATAGCATTTGCAGTAATCAGCGGAGCTGCAAATTTCAATATTCAGACGGCTAATACAGGCGGGAGCGTGCGGGTATACAATCCGGATATTCCAGGCATTGATAATTACGCCGCTGATATGACACGGTTTGAAGACTACGATGATATAGTCCAGTGGATGACCCTCGATGAGCTCAGGATAAGGGCCGGATGCGTCGGGGCACAACTCAGGATTATCAATAACGATCTTCCTTCGGGCAAGTCCGGAAGTTCTTACAGCGCCAAAGCCTTTTCTGACGGAGGGGTGGCCTACTCCGCTGGCGGAAAATACAAATGGTGCCTGCAGGGAAGCCTGCCAGCCGGACTTTCCCTTTCCCCTAACACAGCGAGTCTTAACTGCAGCGGATTGGCAGAAGGATCATGGGGGCAGTCAGATACAATGGGATTATCAGGAACCCCAACCTCTGCAGGGAGTTTTAATCTGATCATCTTTACAAGAGATAATAATGACCCCGTCGGGTCCAATGACAATATTGCACAGAGGTCTTACGTAATTACTGTAAATCCTTGAGGTAGATGAGTGAAATGAATAATACCGTTGTCGTGAGCTTTGAGAACCAGGAAATCAGGGTCATTTATGCCACCTCGAAAAAGGGGGGACTTTTTGTAAGAGATGCTATCACTTTGAATGATGCTCAGTTCGAAGAATTTCTGAGGAGTGAAAAGACAAAGGAATTTATCGTCGCAGGTAATTTCAGGGAGACCTACCAGGATACTATCACTGTGCCTTTCGTAAAGAAGAAATATCTGGATAAAATCATCAAATTTGAGATTCAGAAAAAATGTCCATTTAAGGATTTCTCCTATATCTATTATCTCTCAGGAGAAAAGATTGTTGAAAACAGGAAGACACTTGAGATATTTGTCCTTGCTGTCAGGAACAACGAAGTAATGAACCTGATCACCAGATTTACGAATATGGGGAAAAAGGTCACGGCGGTCTATCCGGATATCTTTGCTCTGGCACGGATGACGAGGACGGACGGGAAATATGGACTGAGCGTGTCCGGTGCAGGTCATAACAAGAACCTGTTTCTCGTCAGGGATGGCAGGATAGTGCTGGTCCGGGAGGCTAATTCACCGGAGGCAGACATGACAGACTATGACATGAGGAATATCGAGATGACTGCAAATTATTGCAGGCAGACTCTCAGGATTAATCCCTCATTCATCATACTGACCGGAACCCTCTCCGGGAACTTCAATGTATCTGTAGACAATTCCCTTCCTGTTATTTGTATGATCCCCCCTCCGGAAATTCATATGGACAACCGCATCTTTCTGGAATATATGACTGCCGTGTCAGCGCTCTGTGCTGATAAAGGGTGCGATATTGCGCCACTCAGCTACAAAAACTTGACGTTCTTAATGCAATTCCTCAGATACTCCACTGCGGCATTTTTCTGCCTGGCTATCCTGTCAGTTATTTACACAGCAATTGTTGTCATGTCTATCCTTCCGCTCAGAGAGGGGTTTCAGAATGCTGTAAGAGACATGCCGGAAATAGACAGGATTCTCTCAACATATGAGAACGAGATGTCCGGATTTACTAAGTACAGCACACTCATTTCCTCTTTTGAAAGGTCTATGGAAAAACCTGACATTTTGGATTTGCTCAATGCATTTGCCCGAATAAGAGGGGGGAGGATAAGGGTTGACTCCCTTGATATTTCATCAGATGAAGGGGTGCTTCATTGCAAGATTGAAGGGAGAGCCTTCACTGAAAACTATGCTGAAGCCGGGCGTGCATACGAGAAATTTATAGGATCTCTTGCCGATATTCAGGGGCTGTCGGTTACAAAAAATATATTTGAACTGAAAGATAAAAAATTATTTGTGGAGGCGGATTACAGATGACCCTCACAAGGGATCTAAGAAAGGCACTCTATCGTCATCTGACAGCAGGAACATTGCTTGCCGTGACGCTTTGTCTTCTTATCCTTGCCGGCAAATATAAGAATAACCTAATTAAGGCTGCCACTGACCTGGATGCCATACGCAAGAATGCGCTTAAGATGGAACATGTCACCAGTGTAATGAGAGAAAAGCAGACTTCTGCTATTCACCTGCTGCCGACAGATTATAACTCCAGAAGCCACCAGGAGATTCTGCTACTTTGCCTTGACAAGGTGAGAAGCTCCATCTCAGAGACTGATATCATCATTGGAAATATCGTTGAGGAGAACGGTCAGATCACACTCCCGGTTACCCTGGAATTCAGCGTCAGCCAGTACCATGAAGGTTTGAGCAACATCGGATATCTCCGTGGACTTAGATTCCCATATTTCAAAATTCGTAATATCAGTGCTAAAAGAAATGAGGAGAGTCGTGAAATCACCTGGACAATTGCGGGATCCTTCATAATTCCGTCTGGAAGGATTACGGGAATTCCGGACAGGAGGGCTTCACGGTGATTGATACAAGGACAAAGATACTGGTAGTGCTTCCATTCTGTATTTTAGTTGCCGCTGTCTTGCTGATTAATGCGATTAATCTGGAGCACCGTATCCTGAGGCCTGGCCAGCGTCAACTGCTGCATTTTTCTCCTGATGAATCAGTGTTGGGAATTGATAAGACGGACCCTGTAATGGACATTGCCCCTATATTACAGACAAGTTTATTTAATTTTGATAAAGCTCAAATTAGCGCCAGTGGTGAGGTCAGGCGTATTTCTGAGAACAAGAGTGTTTCTGAAAGAATTGAGTACGGCGTTACATCTGCATCTGTCAGCAGGAGTTTTCAGAGAGAGGATGTCCTGCCAAATCTGGCAGGCAATAATGCCAGGGTTAATCCGAAGCTGACGTTTATAGTATTGAATGGCAGACGCAGTTTTGCAATAGTGGACGACCGTCTCTTGCATGCGGGTGAAACCACGGGGGGCATGACTATTCAAATGATTGAAAAGAACAGGATTCTAATTAAGGACAAGACAGTCAGATGGATATATATGGAGGAAGAAAGATGAATAAATTTTGTGGTCGTGTACCACGTTCTGTGTTGATGGGACTCCTTATCTTGTCGCTTACTGCATCGTGTGCGTCTGACAAGTTTGCAAGAAAGGCTCAAGCGTTGGAGTCATTCTCAACAAAGGCCGGCATCCCCCCTGAGGAAGTCAAGGTTGAGGAAAAGGCTGAAATAACACCAAGGATTGAATCCGCTCCTGTAAACGAGGAAATATCATCATTGAAGACAAAAACGATCTCAATATCTGCGCGAAATACGCCTCTCAGAGATGTCCTGTATACAATTGCTGAATCTGCCTTTCTGAATCTGGTCATAGAAAGGGGTGTAGATCCTGAAACGCCGGTCACTATAACTCTCAAGGATATGAATATACAGGATGTCCTTGATACGGTACTCGCTTCGGTTGATTATTTTTATACAGTCAGGAACAATATTCTCACTATTAAATTTATGGATACAAGGATATTAGAATTCGGACAACCTTCTGTGATCCAGGACTATTCCATTATTGTGGGCGGGGATATGCTGGGAAACACAAAAACCGGTTCAGCCGGCGTCAGTGGTAATATCACACAGAAGATTGAAACAGACAAAGATTCCTTCAAATTCTGGGACTCTGTTGAGAGAGGTATAGCCGGGATTCTAAATATTCAAACAAACCAGCAACAATCAAAGTCAGGATCATCCGGGTTTAGCGCCGGTTTTAGTATTAACAGGATGACCGGGACTATCGTGGTAACGGCATCGAGAAAGGATATCAGCAGGGTTGAGAATTATATCAATACCCTTAAAAAGACCCTCAGAAGACAGGTGCTGGTAGAAGCCCGTATTGTTGAAGTGCAGCTGACTGACAGCATTCAGTATGGAGTTGACTGGAGCTTCCTTGGAAGGGGGTGGGATAATGTTGGCAATCTTGCCGCTGGGACTACCGGATTTACCAGTCCACTCAACTCCCTTCCCAATTTCAATCTTTCTCTGACGGGCGGCGATTTCACCTCCCTCCTGAAGGCGCTGCAGCAGCAGGGTAATATCAACGTCCTTTCAAACCCGAGGATGAACATTATGAACGGTCAGACTGCGTTCCTGAGCGTTGGAAGAAAGGTGGACTTCATTTCAAAAGTGGAAACCACGTCAACTGGAACCTCAACCTCTGTACCTACAGTCACCTACTCTGTTGAGACGAGCAGTGTGCTATCGGGGATTGTGTTCGGTATTGTTCCGTACATCAGCGCTTCAGATGATAATAATATAACCCTTACCATTTCGCCTATAATCACCGATCTCGTCAAGCTCAACAATAAAACTATCGGGGCCGCAGGTAACGCTGTCGAGCTTTCCCTTCCAACGGTTGACTTGCGGGAGCTAAGCACGACGGTTCAGGTCAAAGACGGTCAAATGGTCATTATAGGAGGGCTGATTCAGAATAAGGATAGGCTGGCAGACAACAATGTTCCTTATCTTGCCAATATTCCGGTTATCGGATACCTGTTTAAAAACCGTGACAGGAGCTATGAAAAAACTGAACTGATTATCATGCTTAAACCTCTCATTGTATCTGATCCCATATAGATTCTCTGAGATAGACATGCAGACTGTAAGTCACGTGCAGGAGAAATAAAATATGGCGACACTTAAACTTGGTGATTTACTTATTTCCAAGGGGCTTCTAAGCAAGGATCAATTCATGGTAGCGATGGCAAAACAGTCTATCACAGGGGCCCTCCTTGGAGAAACACTGATAAAACTCGGGTTTGTCTCATCTCTGGAGATGGGACAGGTGCTGGCTGAGCAGGCAGGGATTGAGTTCATTGATCTAAGCAGGTATGCCATTTCCGACGAAGCCCTCAAGCTGGTCTCCCGTGAGATTGCTGAATCTACGGGCTTCATGCCACTGGAAATAGAGGATGGCGTTTTGAGCATAGGCATGATTAATCCCAATAATATTCATGCTATAGATGTTGCTACTCGTCTCAGCGGAAAGGCCCCGAATGTTTACATGGTCGCTTCGGAAACCTTTTATGAAACTCTCGAAAAGGCATACTTCTTCCTGAAGAACCCTATACATCAGAGGATAGAAGCCATTATCAGTGACCTGAAAAGGGGAGTCGAGGTCTCCGGGACTATGATCTCCTCGTTGACGGAATTCCTGATTATGGACGGCATCAGGAGAAATGCATCAGACATTCATATTTCTCCGGAGCATGAAACCCTGGACATCTTTTGCAGGATAGACGGCGTACTACAGTATATATACTGTCTTCCAAAGTCGGTGCACAGCGGTGTAATATCAAGAATCAAGATTTTATCAAACCTTGACATTGCAGAACAGAGGCTTCCACAGGGGGGCTCCTTCAGTTTTCCTCTAATGAATAAAGTCTATGAGATTCGCGTCTCTCTTGTACCGACGATTTACGGTGAAAACCTTGTAATGAGGGTGCTTAGCGGGACGAGAGCACTTTTGAGTATGGTAGGGCTGGGCTTTGAGGAGCATGACACGAAAGAGTTGAAGCAGCTTTTTTCAAAACCTCACGGTATGATTATTGTCGCTGGTCCTACTGGGAGTGGTAAGACTACGACCCTCTATTCAGCGCTCAGGGAGATAAATATCATTGAGAAGAACGTATTGACGGTTGAGGACCCGGTGGAATACAAGTTGAGCATGATCAAACAGACGCAGGTCTCCTCAAAGTCAGGATATGGCTTTGCCGTGGCAGGAAAAAGTTTCATGAGGCAGGACCCTGATGCAATGCTCATTGGAGAGATCAGGGATGAGGAGACGGCCCGGATCGCCATCAGGGCTTCTATTACGGGACATCTGGTGTTGAGCACTATCCATACCAATGATTCGGCTACAGTCATCCCGCGCTTGATAGATCTTGATGTTGACCGTTTTCTGCTTTCCTCAGCCCTTCTGGCCGTTATTTCCCAGAGGCTTATAAGAAAGGTATGCGGTTATTGTCGAAAAGAGCATATCTTTGCCCCCGGAGAACTGACAGAACTGGGTTTTGCTGAAGTTGAAGGAAAAACAATGACAGAATACAGGGGTGAAGGTTGCCGGGCATGCAATCATACCGGCTATATCGGTCGTACCGTTATTGGTGAAATTCTTATTGTATCAGATGAAATTAAGGACCTCATCGATTCAAATGGCGCTGTAAAATCAATATGGGATTCTGCCCGAAGAAATGGCATGAAACCCATGAGGGAGAATGGGATCAAAAAGGCTATGGATGGGATAACAACCTTTGAAGAGGTGCTGAGGGTGGTTGGATAATGGCATTTTATTCGTATTCAGCCGTGAATAGTGAAGGCATCCTGATCAGGGGGGCAATAGAGGGGAACAATCCAGAGAATGCGCGTGATGATATCTCCTCATCCGGTCTATATGTTATTACACTCAGGAAATTAAACCCTGTAAGTTCATCCATCCGTAAATTTGCTGACATGAGGAGCATCAGGCGGCCTGAGATTATTGAGTTTGCAAAAGACTTCTCCATCATGCTGAGATCCGGCATCCCTATCCTGTCAGCCCTTTCTGATATAGCCGATGGTATGGATAACAAGTATTTTCAACAGACTATTTACAGCATACGAAGGAAGATTGAATTTGGATCCAGTTTCTCCGATGCAGCTGCCGGCTGTCATGTTTTTCCGGATATCTTTGTCCGACTCAGCAGGGTGGGTGAAGAAACCGGCAATCTTGAAAGAAGTTTCTCAGATGTGGCAATCCACCTTGAGAAGATGGAAAACCTTTCCTCTTCCATCAAGAGGGCGCTCATCTATCCTGCCTTTGCCATAGTTTCAACCCTGGGTGCCCTGTTATTCTGGCTTATATACGTCCTGCCTAAGGTGATGGAGATATTTAAAAACATGAGTCTGGACTTACCCCTGCCAACAAGGATACTGCTGTATATGAGCGATTTCTGCAGGAATTCCTGGTACATGCTGCTGATCACTCCAGTCGTATTGCTGTTTGGCATCAAGCTGCTCAGACGACGGCAAAAGACCCGATATTATCTTGATCTTTTAACAATAAAACTACCTGTGATTAAACATGTTACCTACAACAGGCTCCTTGCCCTCTTCTCTGAACAGTTAAGAATACTTACGGTTGCCGGTATTACCATTGACAGGTCACTTGAGACGATTTCTGACGTGATTGGCAATGAGGTCTTTAAAGACTCTGTTTTCAGGATAAGGGAGGAGATCGCCCTGGGGAGCAGGATATCGGATGCTATAGGAAAGCAGAAGGTATTTCCAAAACTGGTTACAAGAATGATAGATGTGGGAGAGACGAGTGGAAATCTGGATGAGAAATTTCTACATCTCTCAGACCATTACCTCAGGGAACTTGACGATATTTCCCAAAAGATAGGTACGATGATTGAACCGATCGTCATTGCTGTAATAGGGCTTCTCTTTGCGCTGATTATCATGGGACTGCTGCTACCTGTTTATGATCTTGTAGCAAAGATAGGAACCGCATGACTTTATTTTAATTTTTTGGACTCAGGGAAGATCCCATCAGGATGTCGCCCCACCCCCTTGTTTTCTTACAATAATCTGGCATAAACTAAAATTCATGATAACTCACTTAGGTAAATGGACGACAGCACTTATAGATGGAATAATACATGAAGCCGCTGCATTGACGGATATCGGTGGGCGCATTGACTTCATCTCCAGGCAATTACTCAACACACCCTACAAAGAAGCTTCTTTGAGCGGCAGCGTAAGTGTTCCAGAAGTCCTCATCATAAACCTTGAAGGGGTGGACTGCATTACATTTATTGAATATGTTGAGGCAATGCGCCTTTCCGGGTCTTACTCTGAATTTACAAAGAATCTGAAGATGGTTAGATACAGGAATGGAGCAGTGACATATGAAGGCAGGAGACATTTCTTTTCAGACTGGGTTGGTTACACGCCTAAGACAGTGGATGATGTAACTTCGATAATCGGGGCGAAAAATACTGTTAGAATCATGAAAAACTTAAATCTAAGGAGTGACGGGACGTTTTTGCTCCACGGGATATGTGTCACGCAGAGAGAGATCTCCTTCATACCAGTTAACGCAATAAATAGCAATGTCATGGCACGGTTAATGACCGGAGATTATGCAGGCATTTATTCCGGCAATGAAGGATTGGATGTAACTCACACAGGCATTATTATAAAAGATGGCGGCAGGATATGTCTTCGTCACGCATCATCACGCAAAGATACATATAAGGTTATTGATGAAGAGTTGACAGAATACCTGACCGGTAAAGCCGGCATCATAATATTGAGACCAATATAATAAAGACAATATGGATACAACTCAGCAGGATATGGCAGTGTATCTGATTAGATACAAAGCAACTAATGGATCAAATTAATCGCATTCTTATTTTATTCCACTTCAAAATCGGGTCATTTACTATAACTATAACTCATTAATATCATTACATTTGAATCAATTCTTACCGAATACGATGTCCGGCGCCTCTACTGGTCTGATTCTTGCTGTCCTATAACGTATTGACAGAATCAACCGTCACAAATATAATTTGCTCAAAATACGAGTTATGCGCATACCACCGACAGTTAATCCATCCCCTTACCAGCTGACTCTGGATAGCAGGAATGTAAAAATATGAACATGCATGAAACAATTCTTCTGGTTGATGATGACGAGGATATCAGGACGATAATTAAAGATCGTCTTGAAAAACTGGGATACCATGTAATGACTGCTGGAAACGGGCAGGAGGCCCTGAAATCCATTGACAGTCACGAACCGGATATAGTGATCTTGGATCTCCAGATGCCCATAATGGATGGGATGGAGGTAATTAAGCGCCTTAAGGATAACCCGCAACTGCCAATCATTGTACTGACCGCCTTTGGAACAATTGAGAATGCTGTAGCTGCAATGAAGGCAGGTGCCTTCGACTTCGTAACAAAACCATTCTCTCCTGACCACCTTGATATAGTGATCAAAAAGGCCCTCGACTACAGGGCTCTGCGGAGAAACAATCTCTATCTTCAGGGTGAAATTGATGCCTCGTTCCCCGGCATTATAGGTGAGTCTCAGAAAATAAGAGAAGCCCTGGAAATGGCGCAGAAGGTCGCCGGAACTTCTTCGACAGTACTTCTCCTCGGGGGAAGCGGGACAGGTAAAGAGATGTTTGCCCGTTTTATCCATCGCAGGAGTGAACGGTCAAAAAAACCATTTGTTGTTGTAAATAGTGTTGCCTTGCGGGATGAGCTGTTTGAAAGTGAACTGTTCGGACATGAGAAAGGGGCATTTACAGGGGCATATGCAATGAAACGGGGAAAACTCGAGATTGCTGACGGAGGCACAGTATTTTTCGATGAGATCGGTGACTTAAAACCTGAACTTCAGGCAAAACTGCTCAGGGTTCTTCAGGAACGCGAGTTTGAACGTGTAGGTGGATACCGGCCAATACGGATAGACATCCGGACCATTGCGGCAACAAATCAAAATCTCTATAAGAGGGTTCAAGAGGGGAAATTCAGGGATGATCTATTTTTTCGCCTCAATGTAGTTTCGATCCAGCTTCCACTTCTGAAGGAGCGCAAAGAGGATATCCCAAATCTCATCTCTTTCTTTCTCAATGATGCATGCAGGGAGATTAAGCGACCCGTAATGAAGATTTCTCCCGAGGCAATGGAGCACCTGATCAACTATCATTGGCCCGGAAATGTCAGAGAACTAAAAAATATTATTGAACGGGCTGTTGTTTTGGCTGATGATAGCAGTAAAGAGATCACTCCCCTTGACCTGCCATTTCCAACATACAATCTTAAGATGGAAGATCCTCACACTATAAAACCATATCATGAATCAGTAGTGCGCTGCCAGAGGGAGGTAATCCTTCGTGCCATGCAGCAAACAGGCGGTAATCAGGCTAAAGCAGCGAATCTGCTTAATCTCCAGAGAACCTATCTGGCCCGTTTGATCAGAAAGTTAAATATTAGAGACTATGTTAAGGAGGATAATTGATTAATAGGCTTGGCATCCTTGTGATCTTTGTCCTTTCCTCTATGATCAGTTTTCTTGCATTTGCAGCAGATCATGCAGATGGAAAGGAGATTGCTGTAATCATGAGCCAGGAACTTCCTGTCTATCGTGAAGCCGTGACCGGTATAAAGAGTATCTATGACGGGAAAATGAGGGAGTTTGACCTGAAAGGCGATTTGGAAGAATCAGGCAGGGTCGTAAGGGAAATCAAAAGGCATCTTCCGGATCTTATTATTTCAGTAGGCCTCCTGGCCACTGTGACAGCAAAGAATAATTTTCAGCATACCCCCATTGTCTACTGTATGGTCTTTAACCCTGACCTATTCTCCATATCCGGAAGCAACCTGACTGGTGTAAACCTTAACATCAGCTCGTTCGAGGCCATCCGCCGGCTAAGAGAACTCTTCCCGGAGGCAAAAAAGATCGGAATCCTTTATGACCCTGCAAAATCCAAAAGGATAGTCGAGAAGGACATGCAGATAGCTCAGACTTGGGGATTTACTCTGACGACAAAGGAGGTATCTTCAATTAAAGAGATGCCGGATGCATTCAGGGATATACAGAACGAGATTGATCTCCTCTGGTTAATTCCTGATAGCACTGTGGTAACGCCCGAGTCCCTGGAGTTTATTTTTCTTAAGACGTTCGAGAGCAGGATCCCGGTTATAGCCTTCTCTAAGGATCTGCTAAGCAGAGGGGCCTTGTTAACCTTCTCCCCTGACTATCACACGGTAGGGATAGAGGCGGGGCGATTGGCCAACAACATCCTGCAAGGGAAGCCCCCTCCTGCTGCCGAAGCTGTCAACACGGTAAAAAAACTCCAGACATCAATTAACATTATGGTCGCTAAGAAGATGGGCATTAAAATCAACCGGGAGGCGATGTATTCCCTACGGGAAGAGTTAGAACTATATACCCCGGCAATAAATACAAGTCTAAAATAGTGAGAATGAGTATATTTCATGAGAGGATATTCTATAAAATTCAAGTTGTCTTTCTTCTTCAGCCTGGTCATCGTATTAATCTGTGCTTCACTCAGTCTCTCATTCTTCCACAAGACTAAGATGAGCATGATTGAAACCTTTATCAGAAACAGCGTTCTAATTGCTCAAACCCTGGCCAATAACAGCCGGTATGGAATTATCACTGAGGACAGGATTATACTTGAAGAACTTATCAGCGGCGTCCTTCAGGCCCGTGAAATCGTTTCTGTCACAATACTGGATTCTCATGGAAAGCCCCTGGCTCAGAAAGCCAAATTAAGGGAAGCGCTGCCCTCAGGGGAAAATATGCCATCCAGAGCTGCAGATAATGCTGATTTCAGCGATACTGCTATTGTAACATACGTTACCTCCAGGGATGGCCTAAAACATTATTTCGTATCATATCCTGTACATTATTTGTCCCCTGCGTTGAATAATTTTCCGATCGAGCTCCTTGAAGAGACTAAATTAGAAAAACGAACCAGTGATAATCCGGCAAAACTTGGAGACGTTGTTATCGAGCTATCATCATACTCGCTGGATAAGCAGATTAGCGAGATGTGGATGGTAGCCATTCTGATTACTGCCGCGGTAATGGCAGGAGGGATTATACTCATCTTTTACCTTACAAAACACTACCTGAAGCCTCTCGAAATGCTGGCTGCCGTAGCTGACAAGGTCGCAAGGGGAGATCTCTCTCAGAAAGCCCCTCCTGCAGGAAAAGACGAAATTGGGAAACTGACTGATATCTTCAATCAGATGACCGTTTCCCTCAGTCTTCGTGAACAGGAGTGTAAATCCTACATTCATCAGCTTGAAAGGATGAACAAGAAGCAATCTGATCTTAATCTTACCCTCGAAAACAGGGTTCTGGAAAGGACGAATAAACTGGAAAAATTGCTCTTTCAGATTCGTAAGGAGAAGATGAAGACAGAGAGGATTCTGCATGAAATAGATGACGGTGTCATTGTTGTTGATCAGAATGGAAAAACCATCATGATCAACCCCGCTGCCCGCCTGATGCTGATAAACGGAGAACGTATAAAAGAAAGCCTCTTTGACTCTTCCGGCGATTCAAACGGTGAGATCCGTGTAGACAATCCTGATTCCGGACTTTACATGATAATCAAAATGAAATCATTTCCCTTCCGCGATAATAGAGGTGAATTGTTAGGTAAGATTGCAGTTCTGCATGACGTAACACATTTCAAGGAGATCGACCGCCTTAAATCAGAATTTGTCTCCCACGTCTCTCATGAACTTAAAACACCTCTTACATCAATAAAGGGGTTTATAGATAATCTTCGAGACAGGATAGCAGGAGACTTGACGTTGAGACAGGAGGAGTATCTCGAGAGGATGGCTAAGAATGCAGACCGCCTGATCCGGATGATCAATGAATTGCTTGATATATCCCTCATTGAAGCCGGGGGTATAAAGCTTAATTATACCCCGCTTTTGCTATCTGAGCTGATCAAAGAGGTATCTGATGGGCTTCGTCCCATCGCCATCCAGAAACAGATTGAAATAAGCCTTGTGAAATTAGATGCTGAGAGGCAAATACTGGTAGACAGGGACAAAATTGAACAGGTCATAACTAATCTGGTTGATAACGCCATTATCTATACCAGGCCCGGAGGCAAAATTATGATTAAACTTGATAATGGTCAGGGTTTTATTAAGGCCCGGATAAGTGATAACGGGGTTGGCATCCCGGTAGAAGAACAACCCAGAATATTCGATAGATTCTATCGCCTTGAAAAGAACTCGATTCTTGAACCCAAAGGGACCGGATTGGGACTATTTATCGCAAAAAACGTCATCGAGATGCACGGCGGGAAAATATGGGTGACCAGCGAGGTTGGAAAGGGGAGTGAATTTATCTTTACGCTTCCAGCTTAGTTTCACTTTAACTAACGGCCTCTGTCCATCTTCAAATACTCAGACATAATACTTATACGGCTCTAAAACAGTATCTCATTTTACATCCTATTATCTTAATGGATAACATCAGGGTGTAGATTATACCTGCAGCACTCGCAGAATCATCTATATGTCAATTGGGCAATTACACTCAACATATTGTTTAAATAGCATTTATTCATTCACTATCTTTGATCTACCGGTATATCTTTATGGCATATATTCTGCACATAGAAGAAACAAGAGTTTAGAGTCTTAATTAGAGGTAAAGATAATGACTGCAGAGACAATTGCAATGCTCGATGCAATGCCGGACGGCCTTATAATTATAAACATGCAGGGAGAGATACTCCACATTAATGCTGCGGCTGCCAGATTATCCGGATATTCCACGGAAGAGGTTATTGACGAAAGGATGGTAGAATTATTCATCTCAGAACAAGACAAACCAGAATTCTGTAAGACCTTTAAAAATATCCATGCTGATAATTTCATTCAGCCCTTCAAGGTTATGAGCAAACGTAAAGACAGGACTGAATTCCCTGCAATTGTAAGTTTCTCTGTCATTAGAGATTCTGAAGTCTCACCGGTCAAGGCAGTTGCTATTCTCAGGGACATCACCGAGCGCAATCGGGCAGAGGAAGAAAAAGAACGGCTGCAAAACCAGTTGCAGCAATCCCTTAAGATGGCGGCTATTGGAATGTTGACATGTGGTATCGCCCATGACTTCAGTAAAATAGTGACCGCTATCAACAACTTCAGCCACATAGGGATGAAACAGTTTCAAGCGTCTGTTCCGCAGGCCTTTGACATTTTTGCAAATATAAAAGCGGCTTCCTGCCGTGCCTCAAACCTTACACGACAACTACTTACCTTCAGCCGGAGGAAACCTGCAAAATCTGATTTGATTGATATGAACAGTCTGATAAATGAACTGCTGCAAATGTTATCCTCCATCATCAGTAACGACATTGGCATAAAATTAAGTTTAGACACCGATCTCAGGATGATCACGGGAGATATGGGAAAAATGGAACAGGTAATTATGAACCTCATTATAAATGCCGGAGATGCTATGCCCCAGGGTGGCACGTTGGTTATCAAATCTGAAAATGTTACCATAAATACACCGTACCACAACGGAATGCCAATTACACGGCCCGGCAGCTTTATAATGTTAACCGTGAGGGATACCGGCCTGGGAATAAGTAAAGACCACATTAACTATGTATTTGAACCTTTTTTTACGACAAGGAAAAGTCGCGTGAATGCTGGACTTGGTTTATCTGTTGTTAAGGACATAATTGAAGATCATAAAGGATGGATTAATGTTATTAGTGAAGAGGGCAAAGGCACAACATTTGAAGTCTACCTGCCTGTCGAAAATATGTCTGAGGACAGTAACCTTAAAGGTGATGAAGAACTGATTTTGATAGCGGAGGATTGGACTCATGTCTGAATACCTGCAATTATTTGACTCAAAATCTAACAGGCAGCATGCCTTTGAATCCCGACTCGCTTTTTAAACGTTTAATGACAGCCTCCTGGATGCGGACATTGGCCTCATACGCTGCGAGGAGCACATCAGCATTACTAAAATAACTCAGGATGTAAGGACTGCCAAAGGAAATAACAATTGATGTCTTTGCCTTTCCGACCAGTTCGTTAACCTGATTAATAACCAGATCATCTGTTCCGGAACTACCTCGCCAGGCTGCTACTTTGGAGAAGATGGCAATTATGACTGTATGAACTGCCAGCATTTCATTAGTCTTCGAGAGACTGCAAACATTCCTGAATTGTGTTTCCCACACCGGCTGTTCACACAGACTTTCTTCACCTGCAATGACTACCTGGATATTTTCATGGTCAGCAACCGGTAAAATGCCAACTATCTTCTTCACCAAAGTTACAGACATATCAGTTATTAGTTTTGAAATGTGTGTGTGGCCGCGGAAGTCAATTTTCTCCCGCTTAATATTTGACAAACGCGCCTTGGCCTTTAATATCCTCTCAAGAGCACTGTCTAAAGTCTCTTCATACAATAGTCGTGTACTGACAGCATCTTCCAAATCCTTTACAGTCAACCCGTCATCTGTCGGATGAAGAATTACGTCAGCACCCGCGTTAAGACACCTTGCTGCAATGTTATCAATTCCGCTTAATGCGGACATATTGAGTGCGTCTGTCATTATAAGTCCGTTAAAACCAAGATCTTTTCTCAAAATACCTGTTATCACCCTTTTTGAAAGGCTTGAAGGAGTGGCATCATCAATTGACGGTATGAGAAGGTGGCCGATCATTATACTGCTCACACCACATCGTATGGCCTCTGCAAATGGTCTGATATCAAAATTTACCAGATCATCATATGACTTTGATATCAAAGGTAAAGAAATGTGAGAATCCGTAGAAGTACCACCATGACCCGGGAAGTGTTTAGCGCAGCTAAAAAGGTTCAAACCCTCTAACAGACTGATGTACTGACAACCAAAAAAAGTGACATCATCAGGATCATCAGAAAATGCCCTGGTGCATATAATGGGATTATCGGGATTATTATTTATATCCAGGACAGGGATCAGAGGCATGTTGATACCTGCATCAATGGCCTCAAGCGAAACAGCCCTTAAATAATCCCTGAGTATTGCCATGTCATCAGGGTCATCCCTGTTTATCGCTGCCCTGACTGCCATCTGTCCAGGAAATTGTGTATAGCCTGCAATCTGCTGTCCCACTCCCCTTTCTATATCTGACGCAATGAATAATGGTACCTCTGCAATTGACTGGAGATTATCAATAAAAGGTCTAAGTTCTTCCCTCTTTCCACCAAATATTATGAACCCGCCTATCCCCCTCCTGACAAGGGTAAATATGCTTTCAAGATATGTCTGATCACAAATCCTCCCGCCATCAAGCCTGCTGATGATGAGCTGATATATTTTTGTTTGCAGGTTCATCTACAAATCCAGCCTCTCATTCATTCCATGATAATACCAAATATGCATACCAGGCAAGCTGTTTACTCTCTTTACCAATAACTCCGGAATCGTGCTATTATATAAGATTTTAAGGATCAGAGTAAGTTATGCATGATGTTGTAAAGATACTTGTTATATTTGCCGCGATATTAATCCTGATCAACCGTAAGCTCAATCTGGGACTTGCTATGATAACCGGGGCCATAGGGCTGGCACTCCTCTACAGACTGTCACTAGCCGCCCTGAGTACTGTATTGATCACTACAGTAACAAGTTATACAGGTATTCAGTTAATACTCGCTCTGGGGCTGATTATGATAATGGAGAATATACTGAGAAAGACTGAGACCTTTAAGGAGATGATGATGGCGTTGAAGAATGTCGTTCGTGATGCGAGGATAGTCCTTGCAGCGCCTCCTGCAATAATCGGGATGGTGCCTTCTGTCGGAGGTGCATATTTCTCAGCGCCATTGGTTGAAGAAGCAAGCAGTTCAATATCTATCACCCCTGAGAGAAAGGGCTTTATCAACTACTGGTTCAGACATATATGGGAATATGTCATGCCGACATATCCGGGGATCATATTGGCCTCTGCCCTGACAGGTTTTCCTCTGGGCAAATTGATTGTCTATCAACTGCCATTCGCTGTCATGGTGATCCTCACAGGGGCATTATTTTGTTTCAGGGGGATAAAAATACCCAATAACACCCCTTCGATTGAACGACGCAGGGACAACATAATAAAACTTGTCATAAGCCTCTTGCCCTTAGGCATTGTCATACTTTTGGTTGCCGTATTCCGCATAGATATTGTCATTACAATGGGAATTGTCATCATAACCCTGTTCATTTATCACCGCTATACTTTTAAAATGATTATTGACTCATTCAGGGAAAGTATATCCTGGAAGATCTTGTTGATCATAACCGGTGTGATATTTTTCAAGGAGATGCTCGATGCAACAGGTTCAGTAAATGGTGTATCGCTATTTTTCAAGGGTACAGGTTTCCCGCTGATAATCCTGTATTTTATGCTGCCCTTTCTGGTAGGTATGCTTACCGGCCTTACGATAGCCTTTGTCGGCGCCACCTTCCCGCTCCTAATCACTTTGAGCGGGGGGGCTCCTGATATCGGTCATATGGCCTTTGCCTTTGCCAGCGGCTTCACTGGAGTAATGTTCTCCCCTGTTCATATGTGTTTTGTGCTCACAGGTGAATACTTCAAGGCAGATAAGGGCACCATATACAGGTATATGATTATTCCATGCAGTATGGTAATGTTAACAGCTGTAATTATATGGGTTGTGGGGTGAGAAGAAGCAATGAGCAATGAGTAATAGAGGATAATCTGATGAAAAAACCAATAGTAGCCATAATCGGCAGACCAAATGTAGGCAAGTCCACCCTGTTTAACCGCATACTGGGAAAACGTGTGGCCATAGTGGAGGACTTTCCCGGTGTAACACGCGACAGGAACTATGCCCCGACCTCATACTGCGGAAGGGAGTTTATCTTAGTAGACACCGGCGGGCTTGAACCAGAGACTTCAGACTATATACTCTCGAAGATGAGGACACAGGCGGAAATAGCCGTTGATGAGTCCGATATAATAATTTTTTTGATGGACGGAATAGAGGGTCTTACAACAGCAGATGCTGAGATAGCAGGAATGCTCAGGAAGGTCAGCAAGCCTGTCTTCTATACAGTTAACAAGGTTGACAGTAAAAAAGGATTATCGAGTGTTCCCGAATTTTATTCAGTAGGTATAGAAAAACTTTACCCCATTTCTGCTGAACATGGTCTGGATGTTGACGAACTTCTTGACGATGTATATGCCCTCTTGCCTGATGCAGAGGAAGTGCAAGAGGAAGATGCATTCCCCAGGATAGCCATTGTAGGAAGACCGAATGCCGGTAAATCTACATTGGTTAACAGGCTCATAGGTAAAGAGCGGCTTGTGACAAGCCCTGTTCCAGGAACTACGAGAGACTCCATAGATACCGTAGTATCTTATTACAAAAAAAAGTACATGTTCATAGATACTGCAGGAATCAGGAGAAAATCAAAAATAGATAACGGGATTGAATCCTACAGTGTTATCAGGGCCTTGAGAAGTATAGACAGATGTGATATCGCGATCCTCCTGCTTGATACGATGGAAGGAATAGCAGTTCAGGACCTTAAGATAGCCCGTTATATTGAAGATGCCGGAAGGGGCTGCATTATTGCTTTAAATAAATGGGACCTTGTAGAAAAGGATGAGAATACGATGGAAAGGTACAGGAAGAATATCGTGTCAAATTATCCCCACTTATCTCACATCCCGGTGATTTTCATCTCCGCCCTTACTGGTATCAGGGCAGCAAAGATTTATCCGGAGATCCATTCTGTCATGGAACAATATTCACGGAAGATTACGACTGGAGAGCTCAACAGATTTATAGGTGAGATTTCCAAAAGACTTCCAATGTCTTCATACAGGGGAAAGGTATTAAAAATATATTATGCAACTCAAACAGGCACGCGTCCCCCCAGGTTCACACTGTTTGTAAATTATCCCGGCGCTATAGGCACAAACATTAAACGCTTTATTGAAAACAATATGCGTTCGAAGTGGGGGTTTGACGGCGTGCCGATACGGCTGATGACGAGGGGAAAATAATAAGCTCGAAAATATCCTCCATTTATCATAGCGGCACACAAATAAATAATGTGAACTCAATACATCTTCATGTGGAACATTGTCCAGGACTTTATTTTATACAATAGAAACCAATGAAATAAACTTGTCAAGATTCATCTTTACATCTGACACCATATCTTCAAATATTAGTCCGATCGTAATAGGATCATCACCTGCGTTGATGTGCCTGATAGCGCTTTTTACACCAAGTTTATTTTCAATTCCAGGAAGTTGCATCGTCAAGTCTATCTTCATATCCGTTTTTAACAACTCAAACAGCTGTTCTTTATTTATACCTCCGGATGTCTTGACAACACAACCACACCCATTCTTGCTTATATTGATAATGACCAGATCAATGGCAAAATCACCAATTTTTGCCTCAGCTGGTAAACTGCACTCATATCTTGGATTGCTGCGGATATTATATTCTTCTATTTCTTTTGGGTAGGCAAAGAAGATTAATTTTTCGGGTTTGTAGACTATGTTTAGAACTTCCGTCTTGAATCCATAGACATAACCATCACATAGGTATCTTATGATTATAGGACTAGTTATAATTGTTCCATCCATATAGCCGCCTGCAACAACATTAAGAGAGGACGCGTTAACGAGTATGAACTTGTTGTAATCTATTCCTACTACAGTACTTTTTACACGAATTTTCAGGTCTACGATTTCGATCATAAGTTCGGTGCCAACCGGCATATGCAGATTGAGATAAGGTTCAGAGGAGTGTATTTTAGTTTTTTCCATATCAGTCAGTTACTTTGTAATAGAACTTGTTTTTGCCTTCCCCCAGGCAGTGCACTGTTACCTGTCTGTTTACTTAGTGTTTTTGCAGTATGTATCGGACATGCAGGTTATAAGTTTAGGTCAGGTTATTTCTCTTTATCTTAGACATGTTCATTCAAACATATTCTATTTAATCATTCCATACTCTTTCTCTTGACGATATAACATATATTCTGAAATAATAGAAAAACTATGACGCGTTTAGGTGTTAACATCGATCACGTTGCCACGCTCAGGCAGGCACGCGGCGGACGTGAACCTGAACCAGTTGCGGCTGCAATTCTTGTCGAATCAGCAGGTGCAGATGGGATTGTGGTACATCTCCGCGAAGACCGGCGGCATATACAGGACAGGGATCTGAAATTGCTTAGACAGGTAGTGACTACACGCCTTAATCTTGAGATGGCCCCTGCTGAGGAGATCGTCAATATAGCTGTTAAGGTCAAACCTGAGCTTGTCACGCTTGTGCCGGAGCGAAGGGAGGAACTTACAACTGAAGGCGGTCTGAACGTTATAAAACACAAAGAAATGTTGAAGAGAGTAATCGCCAGGTTTCATAAAAACAAAATTAATGTATCAATATTTATTGATCCTGACTCAAAGCAGATACAGGCAGCACGTGATACAGGCGCTGGAATAATCGAGATTCATACCGGGCATTATGCTAATGCCTCTTCTCTTCAACTGGAAGCTGAGGAAAAACAGGCAATAGTGAACGCAGCTCTGTTCGCAAGAGGAATAGGATTAGACGTCTCAGCGGGTCATGGACTTAATTACAGAAATGTAAGGGCGATAGCAGGAATTAACGAGATTGAGGAATTAAATATCGGCCACAGCTTAATATCACGGGCACTACTGGTGGGATTAGAACAGGCCGTCCGCGAGATGAAACAACTCATGATTTAAAGTTAAGAGATACAAAGAATCTTCTGCCTATTTCATCTCCAAGTGGATGCTCGCGGTGTACATCATCAAATAAATTGGATGCAGATATGGCCATCACAAGGTTATCTTTCCAAAGACGATAGCTGATATGCAGGTTTACTGTGATGTAGGAACCGATATCGTTCGGCAATTGCCTTCTGTTTGTTACACTGGCTGCATAGGAGACATCTGACACATAATGAAAAGACAGATCGGTCGAAAGACCCCTGGCCATCCCGATATTTAAGCCGCCATTAAGCTTATGAGTTGGAGCAGACGATCTGTCCGCTGTTGGATCATCCCCTGTGATGTCATTAAACCTTTGATAGGAATAGTTCAAAAA
The DNA here is from genome assembly GCA_020846775.1 of Nitrospirota bacterium. Lineage (NCBI taxonomy): Bacteria > Pseudomonadati > Nitrospirota > Nitrospirota bacterium. Next base: position 9,662 of record JADLDG010000097.1, on the reverse strand, counting down.
GGTCTTAATCCTTGAGGTAAGCAGCAAATCTGCGTTAATCTCACCGCCATAGGTTTCAGTATTGTATCTGTTTTTGTAATCTATATATTCACTGATCAGATCTGACAATTGATTATAGAATAGATTTATCTCTCCCTTTAATCTTCGAAAGGCAAACAATGAATAACCAGCCTCATATGTTATGATCTTTTCATTAGCAAGTTCTCTATTTCCTCCATTGATCGAGAATAACTCCATTGGTGTAGGGGCCCGATAGGCAAGACCATATGTTAATCTGAAGGTCTGATCAAGCGTCGGATGATAAATAAAGGCTAACCTGGGGCTTAGATTCCAATGAGTAAATGTATGGTAATCAGATCTCGCCCCATAGATGATTTCGACTCTCTTTAAGGGATTCCATGCGTCCTGAAAGAAGAAACCTGTCATGTTCAAAGGCCGGACTTCATCCGGGTGAAGCAGAGACCCTCCTGAATCATTATATTGGTAATTGATCCCGCTGATTAATTTATGAGATTGCCCCATATTAAAGTAATAAAGCCACTCCAGATTATAAAGATCAGATTTGATATGCAGATCTGTTATCAAGGGCGGCGAGTTAACTGCTGCTTCAATGTATTTCATCTCAACATCATTTCTGTTCCAATAACCACGCAGGACGGTCTGCATACCCTGATAATTAAAATGGACATAATTGTTGTCAATTACTGAATCACTCCACCCATCCCCGAAATAGGGGCCATCGTAACGGGGAGTATCACTAAAACCGCCGGACATGCTAATACTCCGGTTACCGGGAAGATGGTATTGAAGGGCTGCATTACCCCTGTAAACCTCCAGACCATGTTCCGGGACACTTACCATAAGAGCTGCCTCATCCCGGCCATTAAATATATCAGCCCTTTGATAGCCAATTGAAAATTTATAATCCATTCTTCCGGCCCTTGAGGCATGGACAAAACTGCCCATAGACATACTCTCCGAGCCACCGACCGCAGAAACAGAAATTACCGGCGAATCTTCCGGCTTCTTTGTGATAATATTCACTACTCCATTGAAGGCATTGGCTCCCCATATGGATGATCCTGGCCCCCTGATCAACTCGATTTGTTCAATTTCCTCCAATACTATTGGAAATGCGGTCCAGAACGTGTGATTCTCAAAATCTTCCTGAACCGTGCGGCCATCTATCATGACAAGGAGTTTGTTCGAATTAAGCTTGTTCTCCCCGCGAATACCCACATTATACTCTGCTACACTTGCCTGCATGACCTCCACGCCTGGAACTCTCCGCAGGATATCCGGTATGGTGGTCACACCGGATTCCCTTATCTCTTCTGCCGTTATCACGGTAATAGTCGAGGGTGACTGGCTTACAGGCTGAAGATATTTGGATGCCGTCATAACCAACTCCTCCTCTGCAAAGATGGCAAAGATATCCTCTGTAGTATTTCCCACCTCTTCAGCCATTACATGAACAGGTAAGATCAGACTAATGAATAAAATAAGATATGTTTTCAATCTCATAAAGGAGGTCCTTAAAGAAGATCATACATTCGAAATGTTACCGGATGCAAGCTTATGTTGTCTGATCGGCCTCGTTATTCATATATTACAACTTCAGTATCAAAATCTATCGCCTCAGTGTTCAATTTAAGTCCCAATTTATTTGCAATTTTTTGATTAATAATCAGTCTGTTTTTCTCTGCTGGCTGTATAAAAAGATTGTCAGGTTTTTTACCGCTCAAGATGCTCAGTACCAGACGTGCAGCCTGTTCTCCTATGCTAACATAATCTGGTGAAAAGGCTACCAGTGCCCCCTTCTTTACAAGATCTTCCGAAAAGGTGACGATTGGAATACGATCCTCAAAACTGTTCATTAATATATAGTCAATGGCGTCTGATGTAAGTATTGTGCTGTCTGGGATTATCCACAATAGATCTGCCTTTACCAGAATGGATCTAATGGCATTCGGCAGGTCCATTTCCGAAGTAACCTTCTGCTTAATCAGGGAAAACCCCATTGTCTTCCCCAAATTCTCAGTCTGTTTCAATGTTCGTCTGTTTTTTCGGGGATCATAAAGGACCCCAATCTTCCTGGCATCCGGAAAAAGATTTCTGATCTGAGACAACGTCTCAATGACAGGGGTATTGAGAGTTATACCTGTTATGTAATCTCCAACCAGGGAATAACGTTCGGGATTAAAGACGCTGCAGAAGACTATGGGGGTTTTCCTGAAATTTTCTTTGGCCACTGTGGCGGCCAGAAGACCTATTGCAACTATCAGTTCCGGGGGCTGTTCCTTGATCTGTCTGACAACTTTCTCTGATTCCATGAGATCGCCTTTAAGATCATAACGTCTTGTTTCACCTTTATAGACATTATTGAACCCTTCATAGGTCTTCTCATAAATGGGCAACTCCTGGCTGGTAATTATGCTGATCTCAACTCCAAATAATAAGGCAGGGGTCAGGAGAATAAAAAAGGAGATACTCAACAAAAAAATATAATTAGTAGTCTTCAGGGTCTATCCTCAAAAATCTATGAGGATGGTATATTGCAACTCGCATGCCTCACTAATGGCATGGAAACCTGGCTCTAACCAGTTGAAATAACAAGAAAAACACAGAATGTAGTTCAGGCAGGAGCTATCTGAAAAGATACTTCAGGTTATCAGAACAGATACGGTGAAATTAAAAAAGCGGATCCATCAAGACTTGGACCGGTTCTGTTTTTGGAGTCGTTGTTCCATCCCCAAGCTGTCCCTTATTATTAAATCCCCATGTCCAGATAGTGCCATCCCGTTTCAATGCAGCGGCAAAATATCTTCCACTCGTTACGGCGACAACGCCAGACAGGCCTGATACCTGCGCTGGTGTACTCATTACCGTCTCTGTATTCTCCCCTAAACCAAGGAGACCAGTGCTATTATTTCCGCACATCCAGACCGTCCCATCCCTCTTGAGAAATATGGTATATCCTTCTCCGCCCTGAAGGGATAGCAGGTCAGGCAGACCATTAATCCTCACCGGTATTGATTTATTAATAATTGTACCGTCGCAAAGTTCACTGGCTTCATTTCTTCCCCAGGTCCAGACAGTTCCATCGCCCTTCATTGCCATGGAGTGCCAATAACCTGCTGCTATGGCTGCATACGGATCTTTCAGGTCACTTACTTGTACAGGTACAGGTCCCGGAGAATTGGCATCTCCCGTGGCCGTGCCGTTACCATGCTGACCATGACGATTATGTCCCCATGCCCAGATTGTGCCGTCTCTCTTCAGGGCAAGGACGTGAGACCGTTTGGCTGAGATAGCCACGATTTCAGTAAGACCAGTCACCTGGACCGGTGTAAATCGCTTCTCAATTGTCCCATCACCGACGGTTCCATATTGATTATTTCCCCATGTCCAGACCGTTCCATCGCCCTTCAGGGCTATGCCAGTTGACCAGGCTGCTGCAATGGCAACTATATCCGTTAACCCGGTCACCTGACCCGGTATAGACCTCTGCATGTTAGAGCCGTCACCCAGCTCGCCGGAATCATGGAACCCCCATGTCCAGACCGTTCCGTCGCTCTTCAGGGCCATCGTCATGGTACGGTCTGCTGCAACAGCGATTACATCTGTCAGGCCCAGCACCTGAACAGGGATTGTACTGTCCGTCTTAGTTCCGTCTCCGAGCTGTCCCCAGGTGTTTAGTCCCCATGTCCAGACCGTTCCGTCGTTCTTCACAACAGCTACATGCTCAGACCCACCAGAAATATAATCCATTCCAGGAAGTGCCGAAGTTTCTAATGATGCTTCTTCCTCAACCGTGTCTTTAACTGCAGTAACAATATAATAATACTTTTTACCAAATATTAAATCTTCATGTGTATACGGACTTGTGACATCAGCAATTTTCTCTCCAGATATTTTTACGTCCGGAGTTGTAGACCAATAGATATTATATGAGGTGGCACCCACTACCGGTTTCCATCTGATGGTTATTCCGCGAGTCAATTTTGAAGTTATTACCCGTGAATTAACCGGATTAGCCTTAACCCCTGTTGGAACGTTTCCAGTATTCACAACAAGATAACTACTGAAATGATCAACCTCATGGCTTACTATATTTTTCTGTACATCTACATTAGAGTCTGTGATCGGGTCCCAAATATTATTAATTTTTCTACCAAGGCGAAGTTTGGATTCATTTAAACCTGACGGAAGTGTTTCCTCCTCATAGGATATTGTAATAGTTACAGGTTTGAGGAAATTGATGCCATCTGGCAGAAACTCATAGGGAACCCCTATTTGGTCTGAAGATACATCAGCAACAGGTTTTATTGCAATTGCAGTTTTATTATCAAGGGCTCCGGCAGGAATTTTTGCCGAGGCCTTTCCATCGCTGCTTGTAACGGTTCCACCATCAGGTCCTATAAACGTAAAACCAGTATAATCTGCACTCTCATTACTGCTGCAGCTGGAAAGTAGTGCAATGGCGAAGCATAATACAGCGACGTAAAAACCCCTGACCATAATGGAAAACTTTTTATTCATGCAATTAACCCTGAATTCAATAATATTCTATAAATTCCTGCCATACTAAAACAGTGTAACAGCCATGTCAATAAAATTCAGAAAATTTAAGCTTCACCTTCCCATCAGCCTTTTAACCTGCAATACTCCGCTCAACTGCTCTATCTTTTGTATTACCCTCTCCAGGTGCTGCAGGTCCTTAACATCTATAACAAAATTTAGGACTGCCTTCTTATCTTCCGTGGTTGAAATGTCGGCATGGCTTATATTCGCCTCTGAAGATGTTATGGAGGTTGATACACTTGCCAGAAGTCCCGGACGGTCAATCGTGAAGACTGATATGCGAACCGGATATGATGCAGTTCCTGCAACATCCCACTCAACACCGATTAGACGGTCTTTATCGAAATCCAGTTCATCTATATTCGGACAGGTGACAGAATGAATTGACAATCCCCTCCCCCGGGTTATGTAGCCTATGATCTTGTCTCCAGGGACAGGGCTGCAGCACTTGGAAAAATGGAGGAGTATATCATCTATTCCCTTAACCTTGACCCCGCCATCCAATCGTTTTGGCCGCGAGACATCCACTTTTTCAGGGGCTTCTTCCTTCCCATCTTTTTCAGGATATACCTTTCGTATAACCTGTTTAACTGATAACTTGCCATAACCTATAAGTATAAAAAGGTCATCAATGTTACTTGCAGAATGCTCCTTCAACAATTCATCAGTCTTTTCCAACTTCGAAAAACTGTTAAGGCTCGTCCCCATTTTCTGGAGTTCTTTCTCAAGCAGTTTGTGTCCGATCTCGAGACTGCGGCTCTGTTCCTCCATCTTTATAATGTGCTTGAGTTTATTCCTTGCCTTCGGGGTCTTGACAAACTTAAGCCAGTCCTTACTCGGAACATGGTTGGGATTGGTAACGATCTCCACTGTGTCACCACTCTTGAGAGTATACCTCAACGGTACCATCCTGCCATTAACCTTGGCCCCTACACAGCGGTTGCCTACCTCAGTATGAATTGCAAACGCAAGGTCTACCGGTGTAGCCCCTCTTATCAATTCCTTTACATCACCCTTTGGGGTAAAGACATAGATAACATCGGGGAAGAGGTCTACCTTTACAGAGTCCATGAACTGTTTGCTGTCTGAGAGGTCCTGCTGCCACTCCATCATCTGCCTGAGCCAGTTATATATTTGATGGTCTTTCGTGTCTATCTGACCCCGTTCCTTATATTTCCAATGTGCAGCGATACCTTCTTCAGCCAGCTTATGCATCTCTTCTGTCCTTATCTGTATCTCGACCCGGTGTCCCTTCGGGCCTATGACAGTTGTGTGAAGAGATTGATACATATTGGATTTGGGTACTCCGATAAAGTCTTTAAACCTTCCTGGGACAGGGGTCCACATTGAGTGGATCATGCCAAGTATTGCGTAGCAATTAACCGTGGTTTCAGTAATAATTCTGATGCCTGATAGGTCATGAATCTCCTCGAAGGCAATGCCCTGGCGCTCCATTTTCATGTATATACTGTAAAAGTGCTTTGTCCGTCCATAAACATTAGCCTCAAATCCATATACTTTTAGATTTTTTTTGACAACCGCTATTACATCTTCAATATATTTGTCTCTTTCGGCCTTGTTCATGGCGACCTTTTTTGAAATCTCCGTATATGCCTCATGTTTCAGGTAGCGAAGCGACAGGTCTTCAAGTTCGACCTTCATCCAGCCTATACCGAGACGGTTTGCAATAGGTGCATATATCTCTAAGGTCTCCTGGGCAATCCTCTTCTGCTTATCCGGGGAAAGGGGATCAAGTGTCCTCATGTTGTGAAGACGATCCGCAAGTTTTATCAGGATGACCCTGATATCTTTTCCCATGGACATGACCATCTTCCTGAAATTTTCTGCCTGTTTCTCCTCTCTTGACATGAACTCTACCTTGCTTATCTTGGTCAGTCCATCAACAATACCTGCGATATCGCCCCCGAATTCTGATGTTATATCATCAGAGGTGACAAGGCTGTCTTCAATGGTGTCATGAAGCAGACCTACGGCAATGGACGATGTATCCATCTTCATCTTTACAATGATATTTGCAACTTCAAGCGGATGTTTAAGGAAGGGTTCTCCTGATTTGCGGACTTGTCCCTCATGAGCCTTTGCGGCAAAACTGTAGGCACGCCTTAGCAGTCCTGCATCTGCCTGGGGATTATAGTCCATAACATGTTGTATCAATTCTTCGACGTTAGGCATATTAACATAATCCGAACTGTCAAATGCGGAGTATTGCTCACTGCTTATTACTCATTGCCAATTCAGCATTTGATTCGCTAACCCTCATATCCCTGAGCTTCAGCTGTATCCTGTAAGTTCCCTGCCATAAGTTGAGCTCCGGAGTATAAGCAACATCTATCTCCTTATCACTCGTTATTATATTATTATACGCCGTTGCCATGCCAAATCCAATTCCATCCCAAATTGCCCTTCCTCTTTTCAGCCTGACCTTTAAGTGGTCTTTACCCACTATCCGTGATTCTGAAAGCCTGAGACCTCTTGACATAATTACAGGTTCAGGATTTGATACACCATATGGCGGGAGTAATGCCATTTCTTTTAACAGCGGGAAGTTGATATCTTCAGGGTCTATTTCAGCATCCATAACCAGTCTTGGAGTAAAATCCTCTTTCCTTACCCTCTCTGTAACAATATCTGATAACCTCTCCCTCAGCATAGGTATGTTACCCTCTTTTATCGTTAACCCTGCAGCATACTTGTGGCCGCCAAATTTCTCAAGGAGGTTACTGCATGCTTCAAGGCCCTCATATAAATTGAAACCAGGGATACTTCTGGCCGATCCCTTGCCTATGCCATCTTCCTGTAAGGAGATCATAACACAGGGACGATAGAACTCATCCACAATCTTGGATGCCACTATCCCCACTACACCCTGATGCCACTCGTGTGAAGCCATGACAAAGACTTTCTGTTTCTCCGCATCCATTTCCTTTAAGATCCTGTCTCTGGCCTCATTTCTGATTTTAGCTTCTATTTTCTGTCTCTCCTGATTGACACCATCAAGATACAGGGCGATGCCCCTTGCCTCCTCCGGGTTGTCTGTTATCAATAACTTAACGGCATCATCGGCCCTGGAGAGACGTCCTGATGCATTAATGCGAGGGGCAAGCATAAAACTTACAGTACCGCTGCTCACATCATTTCCTTTAATCCCTGCGGCCTCTTTAAGCGCCGCAACACCCACCCTTTTCTCAGAAGTCAGCAGCTTTAAACCTTCTTTCACAAAATACCTGTTCTCCCCTGTAAGAGGAGCAACATCAGCAATAACACCCAGTGCAACGAGGTCAAGATAAGAAGAAAGATCATCATCGAAGGCACGTTGTTCGGAATGAGAACTCAATGCCATGGTAAGGGCCTGTATAAGTTTGAACGCAACACCAACACCTGGAAGACCTTTGAACGGGTAGGTAGAGTCATGCCTGTTTGGGTTTATCAGTGCAAATGCCGGCGGAAGATCCGGGGGACACTCATGATGGTCCGTCACTATAACATCAATGCCCAGGTCCATGGCTGACTTTATTGTAACTGCTGATGCTGTGCCGCAATCAGCTGTCAGTATTACATCAATTCCCTGCGACCTGGCAATATTAACAATAGATTCATTAAGTCCATATCCATCCTTTATCCTGTCAGGTATATATAGACTCACATCTATGTCCAGTTTTCTGAAAAATTCGAGGTAGAGTGCACTTGCAGTAACGCCGTCCACATCATAATCACCTGATACAAGTATGCGGCCTTTTTGTTCAGCGATTTGTATAAGGCGGCCGACTGCCTTCTCCATGTCGTTTAACCTGAACGGGTCTATAAGATTTTTAAATGACACATTAAGAAATTCACCGGCAGACGTCAGGTCACTGATACCCCTGTTAATCAGTATCTTTGACACCAGGGGAGAGATATCAAGTTCAGCGCACAGTTTGCTTTGAAGGACATGGTTGCCCTCGCCCATTATCCAGCGTTTTTTCATACAAAAACACCTTTCAAATCCCCCCTTGCCCCCCTTTTCTAAAGGGGGAACTGATTTCCCCCTTTGAAAAAGGGGGATTAAGGGGGATTTTACATGATCCTGTGAAGGAGTCCGGGGCTACTTCTTCGGGTTTATGCCCTTTCCTTTCCATATAACAAGGAGTGGACTTGCAACGAAGATTGACGAATAGGTGCCGACTAATACCCCCATGAGAAGGGCAAATGAGAAATCATGAATTACCTCCCCGCCAAAGAAAAATAGGGCTACAAGAACCAGGAGCGTGGTTAATGATACAATAACTGTACGTCCTATGACATGGTTTATTCCATTGTTAATAATTATTTCGATCGGCTCCTTGCGTCTTACGCGCAGATACTCCCTGATACGGTCAAATACAACCACCGTATCTGTCAGAGAATAGCCGGCAAGTGTGAGAAGCGCTGTTATTACCAGCAGGTTTATTTCTTTATTAAGCAGATAGAATAAGCCCACAACAACAATGACATCATGAAATGTCGCAATAGCGGCTGCAATACCAAATTTGAATTCAAACCTGAGTGCGATATAGATGATGATGCCGATGAAAGATAAAATAACCGCTGTGATAGCGTCCTTCTGGAGTTGCCTGCCTACGGTAGGGCCTATCTCCGTAGAACTGTCAACAATAAATGTATTGTCCGGTATATCCTGCTTGAACATGGATATAATGCGGTCTGCGACAGGCTCAGTAGTAGCAACAAGCTTCTTTAACCTGATGAGGATCTTGTTATCCTCCGGAAATTCCTGGAGTTCAGCATCCTGTATGCCATTTTGTATCAGAACAGACCTTGCCGCATCAATCCTCAAAGGCTTCTCGAACTTCAACTGGACGGCTGTTCCACCACCAAAATCTATTCCCAGATTGCCGTGGCCTAAAATGATTTGTATTATAGCAAAAATACCAATAAGCGTAATAATACCGGAAAATACAAATGCATACTTTCTAAACCCCATAAAGTCAATACTGGTCTGACCAATAAATTCCGTAAATTTCATATCGCCCCCTTAAACCATTCCTTTCTTATATACTCAACCTCTCCAGCCTCTTCCTGCT
>JADLDG010000096.1 GCA_020846775.1 Nitrospirota bacterium | reverse complement strand
GCATTACGAATGCGTTGCTCTACCATTGAGCTACCTCGGCAAATTTGTTATAACAGAAGAAAGTATTTGACTGGCATCTTTACTGCGGGACTCAGCCATGGTTACAACATCTTCATGCCTCAAAACAGACTTGCTGACACCAGCGGCATGATTAGTGATCATTGATATGGCAAGCACCTTCATTCCAAGATATTTTGACATTATAACCTCAGGCACACTCGACATGCAAACTGCATCAGCGCCAAGTGACCTGAGCATGCGTATCTCTGCCGGGGTCTCGTATGACGGACCGGAGACGGCTGCAAGGATGCCGGCGTGGAGAGGTATGTTATGCTTCTTCGCAACTGTCAGGGCTATACTGCATAGCTGCTGGTCATAGGCTTCGGTCATGTCAACGAATCGCTCTTTTATGTTGTCGGCCTCATTGAAACAGAGGGTGTCTGGTGTTGCCCTAAGAGGATTCACACCCATTAAATTTATGTGATCAGTCACTACCATAAAATCCCCAGGACCAAAATCAGGTCTGATACCCCCGGCAGCATTTGTTACAATTATTTGCCTTATGCCGAGACCTGCAAGCACCCTGACAGAAAGGGTAATCTCCTCCATGCTATACCCCTCATAATAATGCACCCGACCCTGAAGGAGTAAAACCTCTTCGTCATCATGATAACCATGAAGAAGTCTGCCTCTGTGACCACCTACGGCAGGTATCGGAAAACCAGGGATATCTTTGTATTCGGTCTCGTTTACATTATCCAGTATATTCCTCAGGTCCCACCCTGAACCTGTAATAATTCCGATAGAACCAGTGAATTGAGGCATCAGGGACTTGATGTAATCTACTGCATCATTCATGAATTTTTGCTGCAAGTCTGCTCACTTTTTTATACCTGCACTTGTTATAACAGTATCTCTTATTACCTCCCCTCTCTTGCCAAGGGGATCAAGTGTCTTACCATTTACATCTAAATCAATGCCTCCGGCATTGCCGGCAGTAATGATAATCTTATCTTCACCATTCCACATTACACCTTCACCAGGTTTCAGAAGCACCTCTTTTGTATCTTTGTCATCAATCCTGGCGCTTATCCATGTCAACTCACGCGCATATATCTTCAGAACAACAGGCTCAACTTTTTCCTCTTCAACATTAGGCGGAGCTTCATTGCTGACTGCTGGGACAACATTTTCATCATTTACTTTATTCATATCATTTAATGCGTTTACATCCGTGAGCTCCTTTATTTCCTTGGAATTCCGTATTGTCTCATTATCCCTCCCGCCGCTATATAAAATAAATAATAGTGCAACAAGCAATACTCCAAATACTGCCGGCAATATGATTCTGGCCTTTCCTTGCTTATTAACTGCTCTTCTTATTTTCTTGTCGTCCTTGTCCTGGGTATGAGCAGGCTGAGGTGGTTCAGTCTTTGAATTCTCCCTGATCCTCGAGCTGATCTCCTCTTCGTTGATTCCTATACATTTTGCGTAAGAGCGAATAAACCCCAGACAAAAGGTTTCTCCGGGGATCCTGGCAAAGTCATCCCGCTCAATAGCCTCAAGATAACGAAGATTTATCTTTGTAATTCCTGCTACATCCTCGAGACTATATCCGCAAGTCTCTCTTACTCGTTTAAGGTATTCGCCTATTTTCTCCATATTATTGCCCGGTAAGCATCTGAATATACTTCATGGCCTCTGAGGCAGAAGAACTGTTAGGTGATATTGCAACTACCTGCTTGAATGCTGCAAGAGCCGCTTCCTTGTTGTCTTCTTTAAAATGTGCCAGACCAAGATTTAGATAAGCCTCCACACTCTTCTGATCCCGCTTTATAGCCTCGCCATATGCTTCTATGGCATCCCTTGTCATATCCAGATTCATGTATGTGTGGCCAAGCCATAGATGAAAAACAGCTGCTTCCGGCTGGAGTTTTATCGCCTCTTTGAATTCTATAATGGCTGACTGATAATCTCCCTTATTGAAGTAAGCTGTCCCAAGGTTGGATCTTGCCTGCTCAGGTGAGGGGTACTGGGGATTATTCAGCGCCTCCTGATATTCTTTTATTGCATCGTCCCATCGCGCCATCTTGCCATATACAACACCGAGGGCATTATGAGCGTCACTATACATTGGATCAATTGACAGTGCCTTACTGTATTCCTTTACAGCATCGTTGAGTTTATTCATTTTGAAATAAACATGTCCAAGTGCATAGTGATAAGTTTTCTCATCAGGATTGGACTCTACTGCCTGGCTGAATTCCATAAAAGCCATCTGCAGATTATTTTCATTCAAATATGCAATGCCAAGCATGTGATGCGCATCAGCGTCTCTATCGCTCTTAATCCTGCTATTTGTAAGCCCACAGCCGGATAAAAGGAATATTAAAACGGCAGCACAAACTAACGTCTGATTTAAACGCTTCATCTGTTAAATATCTCCCCGGCATCTTCAAAATGGGTAAGCCGTTTAAATTCCCTGTATCTGTTCAGTATCTCTTCAAAGTTAAGCCCCCTGATCCTGTTCAGGCTGAAGTCCTCAACTACAAACGATGCCATAACACTCCCGAATATGACGGCCTGCCTCATGTTTTCCTCGTTGAAGTTGCGCGTACTGGCGAGAAAACCAAGGAATCCCCCTGCAAAGCTGTCTCCGGCTCCGGTAGGATCGAAGACGTTCTCCAAGGGATAGGCTGGGGCGGCAAAGACATTCTTCGAGTTGAACATCAGGGCCCCATGCTCTCCCCTTTTAACGATAACGTGCTTAGGACCAAACGACATTATTACGCTCGCAGCCTTAACAAGGTTAGCCTCTGCAGCAAGCTGTCTTGCCTCACTGTCATTGATTATCAATATGTCAACATTCTTCAGTGTATTTAATAGCGCCTCTCTCTTGCCTGATATCCAGAAATTCATCGTATCACAGGCAATTATTTCCGGAGAATTTACCTGACGCAGGACATCACTCTGCAGTTCAGGGTCTATATTTGCCAGAAACACTACTTCAGAATCACGATACGACTCCGGAAGCGTCGGTCTGAATGACTCAAAGACATTCAGATGAGTCTCAAGGGTATTGGCCTCATTAAGCTGATAACCGTACTCCCCTTTCCACCTGAAGGTCTTTCCTGACTGCCTTTCCAGTCCCTCTGTATTTACGCCACGACTTTTGAGGAATGAAATGTGCTGGTCCGGAAAATCATCGCCTACTACTGCAACGAGGTTTACAGAAGTAAAATAGCTTGCTGCCGTGGAAAAATAGGTTGCAGACCCGCCCAGTATCTCCTCTCTTTCCCCAAATGGCGTCTTAACACTGTCAAATGCTACTGAACCAACAACAAGTAAACTCATACTTTCCCCCTTATTCTCTACTTAATATATTTCCCGATAATCAATCCAAGTTTTTCCCTGGTCTCAGACGGAATACCTTCACGTGATGTTATGATAGCATCTTTAAGTGCATTACGGCATCCGCATCCTGAATCTGTTGAAACCCTGCCGACAGCCTCTTTAATAATTTTTTTTGATATATCCACGTTTTTGTTCAGAATAGCAATTATTGCATCTGTTGTAACAGCCTCCTCCTCCATATGCCAGCAATCATAGTCGGTAACCAGCGCTATTGTGGAATAACATAACTCTGCTTCCCTCGCGAGTTTTGCCTCTGTTACATTAGTCATCCCTATAATATCCACTCCCCAGTTCTTATAAATGTATGACTCACCTCGGGAAGAAAATTGCGGGCCTTCTATGCAGATGTAGACGCCGCCATTGTGAACCTTTGCACCGATCTTAACTGCCGAATTATAAAGGATCCCGGCCAAATCGCTGCAGACAGGATCAGCAAGGGAAACATGGGCAACAATCCCATCACCGAAAAATGTACTGATACGCCTTTTTGTATTGTCATAGAACTGATCCGGGATGACTATATCCTCCGGGTGTATATCCTCCTTCATGCTGCCGACTGCACTGACAGAGATAATCCTGCTTACACCAAGTTTCTTCATCCCGTAGATGTTGGCCCTGAAGTTAATGTCTGACGGCTGTACAGCATGCCCCCTTCTGTGCCTTGATAGGAATGCAACCTTTCTTCCCATAAGTTTTCCAACAATAAAATTATCCGAAGGATCTCCAAACGGCGTATTTACCGTAACCTCTTCAATCCCTTCAAGCCCATCCATCTGATAAAGCCCGCTTCCGCCTACTACACCAATCTCAGCTTGCTGCATTTACTACCTCCTCTGACTTCTTTTCCTCATTCTCCCTGACGTCAAACTCACGTATCTCCTTCTTAGGCACAATTACAGCAACGGAATGCTTATATATAAGGTGCTGGCTGTCACCCTTTACCAGGATACTGAAATTATCAAAAGCCCTGATAGTTCCTGTTATCCTGGAGCCATTCAGCAAGTGAACCGTCACAGGCGTCTTTTCCTTTCTAAGATAATTTAAGAAATGGTCCTGCAGGTTGATTGAGGATTTACTCATTGTCATTCTCCTTTTCTCAGGTTAACATCGCTCTTCGAATATCAAATTCAATTTCCAAATAATGGGAGCAGTCATCTTTTACCTCGTACCACTTTATTCTATTATCCCGCCGGAACCAGGTAAGCTGTCTCTTTGCGTATCGCCTCGTGTCCCTTTTTAACAGGTTTACAGCTTCATCCAGACTATACCAGCCTTTGATATATCCTGCAATCTGTTTATATCCAAGACCATTCATCAATAGAAAAGATTCATAATCTTTATCCATAAGAGATCTAACCTCTGCCTCAAGCCCCATCTCTATCATTCTGTCTACACGTCGTTCAATCCTCTTATATAGTTCTTTACGATCCATGGTGAGACCGATTATTAAGTAGTCGTATGGTCTTTCCCAAAAGCCATGCTTAGTATGAATTTCTGATATCGGGATACCGGCAAGTTCATTAACCTCAAGAGCGCGGATGATCCTTACAGTATCATTAGGTTCGATCTTTCCTGCTGAGACTGGATCAACGTCACACAACCTTTTATAGAGATAACCCTTCCCATGGTCTTTTTCCTCGTTCAGCAACCTTCTGCGAATCTCACTGTCGGCCTTCGGGGCTTCACAGAGCCCGTCTACAACAGCCCTTATATAGAGTCCTGTACCACCAGCTGCTATTGGCAGTTTCCCATGTCTGTGCAGTTTATCAATAAGTGGCCTTACGAGCCTGACATATTCACCTGCACTGAAAGGCTCACCAGGACTGATAATGCTGAACATGTGATGAGGAACTATTGCCAGCTCCTCCTTAGAAGGTTTGGCAGTACCAATATCCATTCCTTCATAGACCTGCATCGAGTCAGCGCTTATTACCTCACCGTTAAAGACCCCAGCCAGGTAAATCGCCAATGCGCTTTTACCTGACGCCGTCGGACCGGCAATAACAAGGAGCGGTTTGCGTTCTCCAGAAATTCCAGATTCAAATCCCCCCTCACCCCCCTTTTCTAAAGGGGGGAACCTGATTTCCCCCTTTGAAAAAGGGAGATTAAGGGGGATTTTCATCCTCACTTTCTGCCGAACATCCCCGCAAGCTCATCGTACGTGAATTTTCTGACAATGGGCCTTCCGTGAGGACAGGTATACGGCATATCAGTTTTCAGCAAATCATTTACAAGAGACATCATCTCCCCTGTAGTCAGCAGACCCCTTGCCCTTACTGCAGAATGACAGGCCTTTCTGCTTAACAGTGACTTGACCACCTCGTTAATCAAAGAAAGTTTTATACCCTTACCATGTGAGAAATCCCCTTCCTTTATCTCATCAGTCATATTAATCAGGAGCGATGTGTAATTATCACCTGTAAACACTTCCGGGACTGACCTCAAAATAAAAGACCTGTCACCGATCTCTCCTATATCAAAACCAATGGCATTTAAAACATCCCTATATTCACTTAACGTTTGCGCCTTATCGAGACTTAATTCAACAGTCTCAGGAATAAGAAGTGCCTGCGACACACTGCATCCGGCATCGTAACCGCGCCTCAATCCATCATAAATGACGCGCTCATGCGCGGCATGCTGATCTATAATGCTTAATTCACCATTAATCTCAGCTACAATAAATAGTGCACCAGTCTGTCCCAATATCCTTACGAGCGGCTCAGAATACATATCCCGTGTCTGACTATTATTTTTTCCCGAAAAGGGGTTGAAGCCTTCTGAGACGATTATATTTTCACTCAATGGTGCAGCATTCCGATAATTCTTCCTGTCTTCCTGAACTTGTTTCAGAAACTCCTGACTATGCATCGTTTTAGATCCTGAAACAAATCCAGAATAACGGTCCGGGTGACATAATTGATTTTCATGCACCATATCCTTTGTCTGCAATGCACCCCGTATCGCTTCAACTACCATATCATGAACATACCGGCTGTCCCTGAACCTGACCTCCCTCTTCGCAGGATGCACATTGACATCCACTAATTCAGGTGCGATGTCTATGAACAGGACTATCATGGGAAAACATTCCCTGGGGATCAAGTCTCGGTATGCCTCCTGAACAGCATGAGATAACGAGGGATTTTTTACAGCCCTTTTATTGACAAAGAATAACTGGTTCTCCCTGCTCCTGAAGGTAACAGCCGGACTGGAAGCCAGTCCATATATCCTCCCTTCACTTATATCAAATGCAACCGGCATCAACCCTTCCGACATGCCGCTGCCATAAATCTGCAGAACCCTGTCACCGATGTCTTCTACAGGAGGAAGATCAAAAATAACCTTACCCCTGTCTTCTCCTCCTGTCAGGATAAAGTGTATACCGATGTGCGAAAGAGCCTGATGCAGAACTGTTGACAATATGTGTCCATGTTCTGTCGAAACTGTTTTAAGAAAGCTCTTTCTCGCCGGCACATTATAGAATATATCTCTTACCTCTATCTCTGTACCCGGAGGACATCCGCACTCAGTATTTTTCAGGATGCCTCCCCCTTCAATTTCCAGTAATGTCCCGGTAACTGCATTTCTCTCACGCGTCTTAAGACTGATCCTGGATACCGCCGCAATGCTTGAAAGGGCCTCTCCCCTGAAACCGAGTGTGTGGATATTGAAAAGATCTTCCGATGAAAAAAGCTTGCTCGTGGCATGTCTATCAAAGGCAATATTTGCATCACTGCCGCTCATACCGATCCCGTTATCTGAAACAGAAATGAGCGTAGTTCCGCCTTTGTCAACCCTTATGCTGATTTTTGTACTGTCTGCATCTATAGAGTTTTCTACAAGTTCTTTTAATACTGAGGCAGGCCGCTCAACCACCTCGCCGGCGGCAATCTTATTGATTAAACCCTCAGGAAGGTGTTTGATTATATCAGGCATGAATAGTGTTTAAGCCCCACTCAGAATCATTTTGCTTTCACGTTGACGTTCAAAAGTGCTCAACTGAGGCGTCAACGACTACTTTATCTCGGTTAATCTCACCTTGGCAAGAGACGCCTCCTGAGAATAAGGGAATTGTTCTGCCACCTTTTTAAAGTATATCTTCGCCATATTATTGTTCCCCAATTTCTCATAACCGTATCCCATCTTCAGCAGTGAGCCTACCACCTTATCACTTTTGGGGTAATCAATAGTAACGCTTTCAAAAACAGTAACTGACTTGGTATAATCACCCTTACTGTAGTAACATTCCCCTATCCAGTAAAGTGCATTAGGCGCCAGATTCCCGGTAGGTATCTGACGCAGATAACTATAGAAACCCTCTATAGCCGGGTCATAATGGCCAGCCATATAGTCTTTATATGCCTGATTGTATAGTTCTGAAGGATTTGAAGTTGAACTATTTCCTGATGTACTTCCTGACGTCTTTCCGGCATTTGATTGCACAGGCTGCTGTCCTGTCTCCTGAGTCACAGGTGATGACGGTATAATATTCGAGCCCTGCTGCTTATCCCCCACCCCTTTTGAACCCTCTAAGTTATCAAGCCTTCTCGTCAGCTCCTGAATTGCTGCATCATGATCATCTGAGCTTTCTGTTAACTCTGTCAACCTGTGGGTATTTTCCTCCAGCCCCCCTTGAATGATCTGAACATCAGTGGTAATCTGAGTCAATCTCCCCTCATAATCGGCCTGGTTCTTCTGGAGCATATCAATGGAGCCTGAGTTCTGGGACTCAATCCTGGAAAACCGTTCTTTAATGTCCTGTGAAATCTTGTCTTCCCTCTGCGGCTGTGGTGTTGTATCCCGCTGTATCTGCAGTAAGATTACCTTCATGCGGTTTACTTCATTCTCCAGATCTACAAACTCCGACTGCATAGCACATCCCGAAACTGAGAAAATTAATATGACAACTGTAAGTAACAATTTCTTCATTCGAGAGTTCCCTTCTTCATTTAATTTGGTGACCAGTCCGGCCCCAGGTTATTTCCAGCACCGTTTGTAAGCTTAATCATCCTGCCGCCATCTGCGTTCACAACATATATATCAGACTTCCTGCCCCTTGAAGATGAAAAAACAACCCATCTGCCATCAGGGGACCAGGAAGGTGACTCATCGCTGCCTGGACCATCGGTTATCTCCCTCAAACCACTCCCATCCGTATTAATTGTACAAATACGAAAATCTCCTCCGCGTCTGCACGCAAAGGCTATCCTGTCACCCCTGGGCGACCATGCAGGGTCACTGTTATAATCTCCCTTAAAAGTAAACCTGCGTACATTGGTGCCATCAGCCTTCATTACATATATCTGAGGACTCCTCCCCCTGTCAGAAGTAAATGCAATCTCCTCACCGGTAGGAGACCAGGACGGAGATACATCCTCTCCGGTTGAGTAAGTTATCCTTTTCAGGTTCTTGCCTTCCCTGTCCATTGTATATATCTCAGAATTTCCATCCCTGCTTGTCGAAAAGGCTATTGTATTACCATCTGGAGACCATGATGGCGAAATATCCAGTCCGGAATAATCGGTAAGCCTCGACCGTCTGCTCGTGTTCAAATCTACCATATAAATCTCAGGATTTCCATCCCTGTATGATGTATAGGCAATATGCGCTCCATCAGGTGACCAGTCGGCTGAAATGTTCAGGGACCTGTTGCCCGTAATCATCTTTGATGAATAACCGTCATAGTCCATGATATAAAGCTCCTTCCTCCCGGTATTATCTGATGAATAGACAATACGAGTCTGGGCAATTCCCTTTTCACCTGACATCCTGAACACTATCTCGTCCGAAAACCGGTGTATTATTCTGCGAAGGATATTATTATTTCCTATATATTTTTTTGAATAGATAAGTTCTCCGCTTCCTGTCTCATACAACTTTCCCTCCAGCCGTATCTTGTCACCATCTCTAAAGACATGAGCAAATATCAGGGCTTCAACGCTCGCTGATATCAATTGCTGACGAGTACCTTCATCAACTTTAGCCGGAACACTATTCAGTTTGATGCCGTCAATCTTAATCAAATTAAAGTATAAGGATCGTTCAAGGTCATTTAAAAGAATCTCTCTGACTGCAGATTTCAATTCCTGATCATCACCGTCAATTACTACAGTTACAGGAATCTTTTCAATCTCGCCCTTCTTTGTCTCAAGATAGACCTCTTCAGCAAAAACCGGTTGAAGAAGAAGTCCGGACACCAGGACAAAACAAATAGACAGATGCGATATTATTTTTTTCAAATTTTCTCCCCGAAGATAAACCTGTAATGCACCTTGAGGGAATCACCCTTATAACCCCGCGGCAAAGGCGGAAAAGGGGTTGACAGGGTCACTGCCCTCAAAGCAGTTTGATCAAAATAGCTGTCTCCTGATGAGTCAGCCACCCTGACATTACTGACGTCTCCTTGTCTGCTTATGGTGAATTCAATTAACGCCTTTCTTGTCTTATTGTGTACGACAGGCTGACTCCACCTGTTATCAACCTTACTCTTTATCAGTCCGAGATAATAGTCATATT
Source organism: Nitrospirota bacterium (assembly GCA_020846775.1). Classification (NCBI taxonomy): domain Bacteria; kingdom Pseudomonadati; phylum Nitrospirota; species Nitrospirota bacterium. The sequence goes on along the minus strand of JADLDG010000096.1, from coordinate 4,949 downwards.
TAAAAGACGGCATGTCTACTACAGGACCGCTGACATTGGAATCCCCACCAATAAGCCTTGATTCCTGATGAGATCCGCCGATTGTATCTGCACCATCGTCAGACCTGCTTCCTGCTGACTGACTTCCTCTGGCAGCTGTATCGCCGGTCTTTATTTCTGATGTATCTTTTTTTACAGGTGCAGTCAAAACGGAATCAGGTGACGGCATGCCCCTATTCTCTCTTAGTCTTTCAATCTTTGTCAATTGATTGCTTGTTTTCTTTTCAATGACCGGCTCTTTTTTCTTAACATCAGGGACCGTCTTTTCTACTTTTGAATTGCCTGATGAGGGAGCTGACATAGCCGGACGGCTATCCCTGGGAAGATTTACAATGTTTACCTGTATAGAAGTAAAAGGAGATTGTCTTGATGTGAAGAGAGTGGACCTTTTAAAGATACCGGATGAAAAAATAATTGACAGGAGCGTTAGATGAAACAGGAGGGACAGAGTCAGCATCCATTTTATGTTTGTCTCAACTTGCCTGAACATAAGTAAACTAATGGTCCTACTCCACCTCCTTTAGAGATTCAGTAACCATACCCAGCTTGTCTATGCCCATACCTTTAACCTTATCCATCACACTTACGATGGTTCCGTAAGGCACAGATCTGTCTGCCTTTAAATAAACCGTCACCTCTGCTCCATCATAGCTCTTTTGCCTTATTGCCGACTCTATCCCTCCCATCGGAACTTTTCTGTCATCCACATAGATATTTCCGAATCTGTCAACAATAAGCATAATGCGCTGCTCCTGCTTTATCGTATTCACCGAAGACTTGGGGAGGTCTACATCTATGCCCCTGTACATAAGAGGAGCGGATATCATGAAAATAATCAACAGTACCAGTACTATATCAACAAAAGGCACCATGTTAATATCAGATAATAGCCTGTCTTTTCTATCCTGCATTCAAGCACCAATTACTTCCGGACGCCAAGGTTTACCTGTTCATCATCAGCATCTTCAGTTTGGTCTCTTCCGGCCCAGACATCCGCCTCTGCGTAGGCCATAATTTCTCCTGAAAACACCTCCATCTGTGACGCCATTCTCCTCACCCTGCTTAACATATAATTGTAACCAATTACAGCAGGTATCGCAGTAGCAAGTCCAGCGCCTGTCGCTATAAGCGCCTCAGCTATACCAGGAGCTACCGCCGCTATATTTGCCGAGCCCTGAAGACCTATCTGCTGAAAGGCATGAATGATTCCCCATACAGTACCGAAGAGTCCGATAAATGGTGTAACGTTTCCGGTAGTTGCAAGAAACGAAAGATATCCTTCATAAAAACTTGTTTCATCTTCAGCCGTGCTCTTTAATCTTCTGTCTATTGCATTTAGAAAGGCCGGACGGTCTTTCAGCAATCCGCTTTGCCCCTTTTTAATTTCATAGAACCTCTCATAGCCTTCCTTTACTAAAGATGCAAGTGGATTATCTTTGTTTTTTGATATTGCATAGAGCTGATGAATATTTTCGGTCTTTGAAAATGTAGAAAGAAATTCCCTGGAATCCTTTTCGATCCTGCGAAACTGGAAAAACTTGAAAAACATTACTGCCCAGGAAACAACAGAGAATGTCAACAATATCAATAGAACTATCTTGGCGACAATACCGGCTGAAAATATGAGTTTTAGGATTTCTGATTCTATCTGCATTCAGAAGGTAACATGACTTAAATGTGTAAATACAATTATGGCGGGGCCGACGAGACTTGAACTCGCGACCTCCTGCGTGACAGGCAGGCGTTCTAACCGAACTGAACTACGACCCCGCATGCTACGGACGTAATAAATATCTTTATACGGCGTTAGACTCCTCAGAAAATCCTCAACGTACTATTAGTACGCCTCCGGTTTTCTTCGTCGTCTGCCTTGTCTAAAGAAATTTCTTACGTCCTCAGTTTGCTATCAACTTTTGAAACGCCCATCTGCGGCGTCAGGACACATAATTTTTGCTTCAACGTACAGAAAGTACGCCTCAGCAAAAATTATGTGTCCTTCCTTGCAACTGAGCATTTTTGAGCGTAACCTCTTCAATATATACTTATGTTCTGCAAAATGTCTTTTGAGGTTTTCTTCATCGTCCATTTCAACTTCTTATATGGTAGGCGGAACAGGGATCGAACCTGTGACCTCAGCCTTGTAAGGGCTGCGCTCTACCAATTGAGCTATCCGCCCATCAACATTGGAAACCATCCTAACAACTTTAAAAAATATTGTCAATAAGGAGTGTGTATCATATAATGTTAAAATAAGTTAAATAGGGAAAGTGACTGTATATTTTTTACAACATGAGTAAATACTATTTTTCATACGGGAATTACCTGAAACAGATATTTGCCTGCAAGGTCTATAAGATCGGACTTGATGCCGGGTTTACGTGTCCCAACAGGGATGGGTCTGTAGCATATGGCGGATGCGTATATTGCGAAAACAGGAGTTTCAGCCCTAACTCGAAGGGGTCAAAACGTTCCGTTAGTGAGCAACTGGCAGCCGGCATGGAGTTTTACAAAAGTCATTTCAGGGCAGATAAATTTATTGCCTACTTTCAGGCATATACCAATACATATGGCCCCGTAAACCTGCTGGATGACCTCTACAGGGAGGCCCTGTCGTTTGAAGATGTGGTTGGTTTGTCAATTGGCACAAGGCCTGATTGCCTTCCTGATGAAGTAGTTGACCTGCTTGCATCTTACTCTAAAAAGACCCATCTCTGGGTAGAGATCGGCCTTCAGAGCATGTATGAGGACACTTTAACATGGATGAACAGAGGACACAGCTTTGATCAATTTGTTGATGCAATAACGAGAGTTAAGCTTAAAGGTCTGCGGGTCTGTGTTCATATCATATTAGGGCTGCCGGGTGAGACGCATGACATGACGATGCAAACGGCTGATACACTTGCCGGACTTAATATAGACGGACTCAAGGTTCATCACCTCTATGTTGCAGAAAACACACTGCTCGAGAAGATGTATGCCAAGGGGGGGATTAGTCTTATTTCTCTTGAAAAGTATATTCACCTCGTCTGTGATTTCCTTGAAAGGATCCCGCCTGGTGTTGCAATACAACGTCTTACAGGAGAACTGACAGGTGATTACCTCATCGCCCCGAAATGGGGGGTCTCAAAAAAGTCCATCCTGAGTGCTATAGAAAATGAATTTGAAAACCGAAATTCGTATCAGGGCAAAAAGTGTACCTCAGATAAAGATACAGCATCGCTGGCAACAACAGTTAAGGAAGGGGTTATATGAGCGCAATAGCTGCAGACACATCTTATTTCTCTCAGATATGCATAGATAAATGCGGTGGAAAATGCTGTTCCCCATGGTGGGGCATTATCACTTACTCTATTAAAAAAGAGGGCGGCCAGTTTCGTTTTCAGGAACTTATGACAGAAATAGTAAATAGCATTAATGAGAGGGCAGACAGGATAACTAAGAAGTATGTGACTAATGAGGAGAAACCCCGACCCCTCTTCACTGAACCTGAGAGATACAATGTTACTGCTCAAAACATACAGGTAGCAAACCGTACTATTTTAATAAATCTAAGGGCAATGTTTTCATTCAATTGTCACTTCCTGTCTGATGATAAGAAATGCATGATACATCCTGCAATGACAGGTGGGTTCGAAATAAGACCTGAGCACTGCGGTTTCATGGGATCTCCTGACGCAAAACCGAATGAAAAAGGATACTGCCGGATAATAAACGCCGCAGCAGCATCTTCTTACGACCCCGTTGCAGTTGACAAGGCCATTGAGACAGAATTATTGGCAAGTGAGAAACATTATAAGGAAAGTTTTGATAACACTGAAGAGGCAGCAGAGGCTGTAACAGAGCTTGTCAGGCTATACTGTATGAATTATGCGCCTTATATGTTACCGCAGGCAGCAACAAAAATACCTGGACGTAATGACGCATGTCATTGCGGAAGCGGAAAAAAGTTCAAGAAGTGCCACGGGATGTAAATAAGTATCGCGTACTCTATCAAACTATTCAACCAGCTAAAGTTGAGTAACCCGTAATTCCCTTCATTGCACGGTATTGTCAGTTCTTGTCCGCTGTAACAGTAATGCTATAAATACTCACTCTACTCTGGCGAAATTGGACGATTGCTGTTTCAGTCAAATATTCCCTTAATACATCATCCGGCAGATCAATGGCTTTTGTCTTCTTTATTTCAACATGTTTAAATCCGACGCCAGAAATGATATCCAGATATTCATGATCTTGAATGGCGCCGGCAACACATCCGGAGTACATCTCTGCCGATCTTTTTAAGTTCGCCGGCAATTCACCATTGATTACGATATCAGAGATGCAGAAATGCCCACCGGTTTTTAGAATTCGATGAATCTCCGCAAATGCCTTTTGCTTGTCAGGAACAAGGTTCAAAACACAGTTGCTGACGACAACGTCGGCAGTCTCGTTATCGAGCGGGAGATTCTCAATTTCTCCAAACAGAAACTCTACATTTGTGTATCCGAGTCTCTGATTATTCCTGTTTGCCTTGTCAATCATTTCCTGCGTCATATCAATCCCGATGACGCGCCCATGCTCTCCAATAATAGCGCGCGCAACAAATGCATCGTTACCAGCGCCGCTGCCAAGATCAACCACGACATCCCCTTTCCTGATTCCGGCATATTCGGTCGGAAGTCCGCAGCCCAAACCAAGATCAGCATCAGCGACGTATCCATCTAACTTTGTGTAATCATCCTGCATGACCGAATAACCAACTATTTTGTTATCTGCAGTAGCGCAGCAGGAAGCTGGTCCGCAGGATGATGAAGACTGTCTTGCAATCTGTCCATATTTATCTTTTACGATTTCTTTTATTTCGTCTTTGTCTTTCATACTTTCCTCTCCGGCCATGGATTGCATACCATTTCAGTGCCTGAACCTGC
>JADLDG010000095.1 GCA_020846775.1 Nitrospirota bacterium | reverse complement strand
TCGTATTGCTTCTTCCTTGAACTCCTTACTGTGCTTCCTATGACCTTTACGTTCTTCCATTTCACACCTCCCAGGTTAATTATTCTACCTAACCCTTCAGTGTGTCCGCAATAGTGGGGGAAGATCACCTTACAAAGAGAGTGTATGAGTTCATTTTAAAACCCGACGGTAGACCAGATCAACCATTATTTGACGAGATTATGCAAAAGGCAGACTCTGACTTTGCAGGGTGGCTGGTGTGCCTTCCATTTACGCTTCGTGATCAGGGTGGCATGGTAGACAGGGCAATTGAAGTAGGCAGTCTTTTTGCCGAGGCTACTCTCCGGACAATTTCCTCGGTGACATTGTCGTTATACTTGCAGATGCTGGAAGACGGGAGCAGACTCTTAAAATTGTATCTGAGAACCTGGAGAAGTTTCATGACGATGCCTGGGTGATTATAAAATCGGGGGATGCCTTAAGTAAATTAAAAGAGACCGACAAGGCTATCGAGCTCTATTACCGTGCATACGCTTTGACGGAACCACTCAGTTATGACAGGGAGGGAGCGCTTGAACGTCTTATTCCCCTACTCAGGGAGATTGGCAATGACGATGCTGCAGATGATTTGGTCAAAAGGGAAGAGAAAGCAAGGGAAGAAAAATACAAAAACTTTGATACGATCCCTGGCTCTGCGGCGAGAACGCCTGTTGCACTGAATCCGATACCTGCAAAGTCCTTAATGGAAGGAACCAGCCCTGTCCCTGCGGAAGAGGGAAGAAATACAAACAGTGCTGCGGGAGATAAGGTGGTGATTCCGAAACCTTGTCAATAGCTCGATTCACCTATCGGTCTTTGAGCGCCTACTCCCCGAATTCGCATATTCATTTGCCTGATATTTCACCGATATTTGCTGAAGCATATGACTTGATCTGAGAAAAACAATGTTGACAAAAGGCAGACAATGTCGTAAAAATATACTATGAAGGTTTTCCAATGGAATAATGAGAAGAATGAGTGGTTGAAGAAAAGCAGAGGAGTGAATTTTGAACAGGTTGTTATCTTGATGGAACGGGGAGATATCGTTGAAATAGTCAATCACCCGAATCAAGATAAGTATTCGGGACAAAAAATTGCAACAGTCAGGATTGATGATTATGCGTATCTCGTTCCTTATGTAGAAGAAAGCGAAACGATATTCTTAAAAACCATTATTCCCAGCAGAAAAGCTACAAACAAATATGTGAGGACAAAAAATGAAAAAGACAATATTAAATGAGGAAGAAAAAGATATTTTAGAATCTTACGAACGTGGAGAATGGATGCCTATTAAGAATCCAAAGGCGGAAATTAAAAAACTTCGGCAATATGCGAGGAATACACTGCAAAAAGACAAGAGGATTAATATCCGAATGTCATCAAAAGATTTGGATCAAGTACAGGTTATTGCTGTTCAAGAGGGCATTCCTTACCAGACACTGATATCCAGCATCATTCATAAATATGTGGCTGGCTATTTAATAGAGAAAAAAAAGGCTTAAGCCTCTGATTAACATCATTGGAGCGGGAAACGGGAAACAGGAAACAGGAAGAAAATTCATTCAGAAGTTTTTGATGAAAACGTGACTGATTATTCCACAGCCCAGCCTTATTTCTGATGAAATTATTCAATCAACCAGATTCACAGAAGATGAATTCAAACAAGAAATAGCTGTCTTACTTTTTCAAAAGGAAAAGCTGACGCTTGCACAGGCAAGCCGTTTCGCAGGAATGACCCGTCTGCAATTTCAGCATTTGCTTGCAAGCAGAAATATTCCTGTACATTATGACATCGTCGAATTTGAAGATGATTTAAAAACATTAAAGGACTCTGGCAGGCTGTGATTGTTGCAAGTAATATATCTCCATTAATGAAACTTGTTGTTATTAATCAAATGAGAATAAAAGAACAGATTTAAGGTAAGGTCATCATTTTTGAAGAAGTATTGAAACCAAAAGGAAGGCCAGGGGCTGATGTCAAATAGGGGAGATTAGTTATAAGTTCAGAAAATAGAACCGGCCCATTTATTTTTATTATAATTAAGTGAAAAGATTTCCAAAGATAATTATCTTCGTTGCTGTCTTACTCGTCCTCGTTATTATTAGCCTCTATTCTCTTGCACCACATCCCCCCGGGGTCCCGGATCAGGTAGAAAATGTGCAAGAATTAGATGCCTTTTTTGAAAGGCTTGTTGCATCTGGCAGTCCGCCAGGGTTATCTGCAGCAGTAGTTAAAAATGGCCGGCTTGTATACAACCGTGCCTTTGGCTACGCTGATGGCCCGCGGGGCATAAAGGCCGTGCCTGAGACCGTCTATCACTGGTGGTCTATGACCAAAATCCCTACAGTCGTTGCTATACTTCAATTGATGGAACAGGGTAAACTGGGGCTCGATGACCCGGTAACGAGGCATCTGCCATGGTTTAATGTAATCTATCCTTCGGATCACAGCCCTGTTGTGACTATTCGCCACCTGATTCAGC
>JADLDG010000094.1 GCA_020846775.1 Nitrospirota bacterium | reverse complement strand
TGCCAATGAAGATGGCCATTGCAGGTCAGTTGCCGGATTCAGGCTTTCAGATTACCGCTGCAGATTCACCACCCGGTGGAAAAGAACATGAAGGGCTTGAACAAGAGCAGTCATCCACCTTATCAGCCGGTTGGGATGTAACAGTAGCCTCAAAGTACCTGTTTCAGGGAATAGATTACAGTGATGGTGAACCTGTCATACAACCGGAAGCAATCATCACAGCCAAAGACTTTTCAGCTATTCTGTGGTTCAATCATGACTTACACACAAGTAAGTCGAACGAGTTTGACCTCTATTTACAATATGATATTAAGAGAGAGAATCTTACGCTGACCACCGGCTATGCCCATTATAATTATCCTCATAGAGACGGGTGGGGGCCGTCACAGGAAGTTTTTATGAATATCGCCTATAGTGCTTCTTTTAATCCATCCCTCAGTATTCATTATGACTATGATGCAGGGAAAGGGAGTTACTACACTTTAAGCATAAACCGTAATGTAGCAAGTTTCATTGGTGACCTGTCACTCGGTACAAACATTTTCTATCAGAGCAATTATTATGAGTCCTCAGGCTTCCCGTCTGTGGAGTTTAATATATCATCTGAATATACGGTAAGGTCATTTACCATTTCCCCGTCAGTCTCTTATTTCCTTACCTGGGATAACACAGATTTTAGCGGAGATAGTTCTGTTCCTGCCACATGGCTGTTTTCTCTTAATATAGGACAGAGTTTTTGATGACAATAAAAATAGCCAGTGGGAATTTTCTTGACTTCGACGATGGATTAAATTATAAGATGTTGCATGAGGCATACAGGTAATTTTCTCAAAGTAATTGGAAACCTTTTATGCGGCATTTATGCAATCGTTTCTATCTATGCCATCTCCTGCTCGCTTGAGGTAAGATGGAAAAAGTGGACACCAAAGTAATGTAGAATGTCAAGCAACTAAAAAATCCGCCTTCTGTCTAATCTCCATCACGCCCACCATCATTCTGAAGGGTTCCTTTATTAACCTTATTTTTTTCAGGCTTGGACTCAACAGGAACCTCATGGGATGGGGCTTTCTGATCATGATCAGGTATAACCGATTCCTCACTGTGCATCTCCTTATCATGTCCTCCCATCTTGTCGCGATGATGACCAAGGCCAATAAATCCAACCACCATGAACACTATCATTATTACGACCACCGTAGACATCTTTCATCACCCCCTTAAGTTCTCTTAAACCACATCTCATAGAGCGAGATAAATACCTGTGCCCCGAAGGCAAACCCCATCAGGACTCCCCCGATGATCACGGTATAGGCAAAGGCCGGCTGGAATTTTGTAAACCACCACGATCCTATATCTGTCCACATCGCTATAAATGGGAGTGCTATAATCAGAAGTTTTAAACAGTTATTCATCTCGCTCATGGAAAAGATGATGCCGGTCAATATAAATATAAAGCTCATCCCGAAAAGGTGGATATGAGAGACGCGAGAGAGGACTCGCATAGACTCTCCAAAGTCTATATCTGTAATCGCCCTGACTTCCTCGTAAGTTGTAAGAGGGATTAGTCCGGACCCGGTACGGTGGCACACTACACAACTTCTATCAAATATGGGTTTTACCTTTAAGAACCCCTCAGCATAGGCCCCATCCTTTATCCAGATGGCTATCTCCCTCTTTTCTTCAGCCGTTAGTCTCTCTCCCATAGTCCCTCTTATAGCCTTCTCAAGACGCGTATCCCCCCGTTTGCCATAGTATTTGTGAATAGTAGCCTTTAAAAGCCCTGCATCCATATCTCTGTGAGGCTCTACATCGAGTAGATATAAATATAGGAGCGCAAACATATAAGCAACCCCCACAGTAAGAAGAAATGCTGAAAAGAGGACCTTTACCGTAACCGGAAGACCTTTTAATCGGGGGAGCATATACACTTTGTGTTCCGGCATTTTAACTTTTGACCTATAGCCTCTGGAAGAGTTTCAGGAGGACTGCCGTATTCCTGATCTCCTTTGAAATTACATGTCGAATATCCTCTGAAGACTCTTTGTCAGGGGTCTTCATGTTGGCAATAACATCATCTGTCTTCAGATGCAAGAATTTTTCTAAGAATCCCCCTTCCAGTATACCCTCCTGCAACTCCTTCACATACTGCTCGGGGCAGGAGAGGATCTTTATGTCCGCCAGGCTCCCATCTCCGTTGTAACCTACAGCGAAGGAAATAGTGCCATGCTTCAATTCGGCCGGCTGGATAAAGAGTACACCTTTCAGTTCTCCACTCTTTCCTTTTGAGATAAAATATGTGTAGACCCCTTCCTGGGGAGAATAGCCCCACCTCTTTAATGCCTCCTTATGTTTTTCTGTGGTCAGGAGCTCCTTTCTTTTTAAGACCTTTCCTCCTTTTGGCAGCATGGTCTTCATGGCATCCGCCTCTTTCATAAAAACCTTAACAGGCCCCTCATGCCCTCTGTGTGCAAGGGCGACCTCACTGACTATGCCCTGTCCCATAAATAATAAAACAGCAAGAACAACAACTCGACATACATACCTTACTTGCATACATAGCCTCCTCTTATTACGGCAAAAGACTTTTGGGGGATGGATCTCGCACCCATATATCATATAACGCCACAAGGCTTATCACGGCTATACCCGCTCCTATACCGATCCCGCTTATAAATGGGACTGCAGCCAGATTGACTGATACAAACCGCACAAGAAATAACCCGGCGATATCAAACAAGAAGAATAGAAAGAGTAATGATAGGATGATCACCTTCCAGCCCTGTCCAATATTGGAAAGCATTAATATTATCCCGAGACTGATGAAGATGAGGGAGAAACCGAGCATGTGGACATGTCCTAACTGGACCATCTCCTGAGATGTAATAGATTCATTATGTTCAGATGACGGTTCACTACTTATGTCAACTTCTTCTTCAACAAATCCATATTTTTCAAGCTCCCGGGTTTCTTCCTGCGACAGTATAGTTGCTCCATAGTGTTCCGCAATAGATACTACATTTAACCCCACGGAGAGTCTTGCATTCAATGCCGCTACCATATAGCCGGACCATAAAAGGATGAGAAAAAGGTTTATCAATACCTTGCCGCTAAGTGGAAGTTTATCCAGTGAAATATTCATTTATTCACCTCTCCACTCGAGGATTTTATCCTTTCCATAACCGGAGGGATCTTTAAATACAAGTCTTATATCTCTCATAGGAGACGACCCCTTGAATATAAGCATGCCCCGCCGATGATACTCTGAAGAGCGGTTTGATTCTGTCCATTTTGCCGGCCCATATTCCATGTCATTACTCCGCAACACTGTAAACTTTTCCAAACAGCATAGGCATCATACATCATACCTGATATTACAAAGGTCGGAGACTACAGCTACCGTAAGAGCTAAGGCTATCTTCCGCATTTTCTCCTCCCTTGGTTTATATTATTTAGACGGTGCTATAAAAAATATATTCTACTCTATGTAGAATGTCAAGGGAAAATAATTCCTGAGTTAAACCCCATGAACATTAATACCGTGGCAGCAGCAACCAGCATCAAAGGGGGGCAAAGCCAGAGTAATTTACGCACGTCCGACCCACCTCTGTTTCAGTCGACTTCTATTTTAAAGGTTTTAAGCGTAGCCGAATTAGCCACAACGGAAAGGGAGCTTAATGCCATGGCCGCCGCGGCAATGATGGGGTTTAGAAGACCGAGGGCCGCTATCGGGATGCCGACCGTGTTGTATATAAAGGCCCAGAACAGGTTCTGTTTAATCTTCCTCATTGTAGCCCTTGATAACCTTATTCCTGCCACCACATCCCTTACATCGTCCTTCACCAGTATGATCCCGCCTGTCTCCTTGGCCACGTCTGAGCCGCTTCCAATGGCTATACCTATGTCCGACTGGGCCAGGGCCGGTGCATCGTTAATGCCATCCCCTACCATAGCCACTGCCTTTCCCTCACCTTGCAATTTCTTGATTAAGCCGGCCTTTTCACCAGGAAGGACGTTTGCGATCACATTTTCAATGCCGACCTGTTTTGCGATAGCCCGCGCTGTCCGCTCGTTATCGCCGGTAAGCATTATAACCTCCAGCTTTTCTTTTTTAAGCGCGTTTACAGCGGCAATGGAATGTTCTTTAATGGTATCAGCAACGGCTATAATGCCGATGACAGCCTTGTTGCAGGCCAGGATCATCGCAGTCTTTCCCTGCTCCTCAAGGGCACTCATGCGCACCTCAAAACCGGCAGACTCGATTCCGCTGACCTCCATCAGCCTTCTATTGCCGAAAAGGATTTGACTGCCTTTGTACGAGACCCTTACCCCATGACCCGGTACTGCCTCAAATGAGTCCGCATCCGGGACATCAATGCCCCTCATCTTCGTTGCCTTTAAAATAGCCTCTCCGAGTGGATGCTCAGAGCCTTTCTCTGATATCGCTGCATATCTGATGACATCGCTTTCAGTGGAGTTGATATTCAGTATGTCCGTTACCGAAGGCTCTCCTCTCGTAAGGGTCCCTGTTTTATCAAAGACAATGGTAGTAAGTTTCTGTGCTCGCTCCAGATATTCCCCTCCCCTTATCAAAATTCCCGCTTCAGCGCCCTTGCCCACACCTACCATGAGAGCTGCCGGAGTAGCGATTCCGAGGGCGCACGGGCACGAGATTATAAGTACCGCAATGAAAGCAAGCAGCCCCTGCGGAAAGTTCCCGGCTATCCACCAGCCGAAAAAGGCGATAAATGCTGTAGCAACGACAGCAGGCACAAAGTAACCCGTCACCTGGTCGGCAATCCTCTGTATCGGGGCCGAAGATGCCTGAGCCTCTTCCACCATCTTTATGATCTGGTTAAGGGTAGTCGCTGCCCCAACCCTTGTAGCCTTGAATTTAAGCATCCCGGTTTTATTAATAGTAGCCCCTATGACCTCACCTCCTGGCTTCTTCTCTGCCGGAATGGACTCTCCTGATATCATCTTTTCATCGACCGCGGATGACCCTTCTATGACGACCCCGTCGGTCGGTATCTTCTCTCCGGGACGGACAACTACGATATCGTCTACCTGAACGTACTCCGCCGGTACCTCCATCTCGGCGCCTTCTCTGATAACCCTCTCTGTCTGGGGCTTAAGGTCAAGAAGTCTCCTTACTGCTGCCGAGGACTTCTTTTTTATAATATCTTCCATGTACTTGCCGAGGAGGACAAAGGCGATAATGACCGCTGAAACCTCGAAGTATACATCCCTTTCCGCACCCTTCACAGGTAGGATGTCCGGGGCAAAGATCACGATGACCGAATAGATATAGGCAACGCTTGTCCCGAGGGCGATCAGGAAGTCCATATTGATCATCCGGTTCTTGACCGCATTGTAGGAACCCTTATAGAAACTCCAGCCGCCTATGAACTGGACCGGTGTAACAAGGAAAAGAGCCACATGTCCCAGGTAAACCAGGGGAGCTGAGGTATCGGCGCCCATGTTACGATCGATGCGCCTGCCGCAAGGCCCAGAAAAAACCCTGCCCTTAAGAGGGCAAGGGCGAGTACCCCTAACAGGGCGATGGATACACGCCTTTTCATCTTCTTAAGCTCTTCTTCGGGAGCCTCGAAAGTCCTCATGCAGCCATCCGAGCAAAAATAGTACATCCTTCCCCCGAGTTCTTTTTTGAGGGACTTGTTCTTATCAACGACCATACCGCAGATAGGGTCCTTGGCAGTATCATGCGCACCCGCTTCAGCGGCCGCCATTTCCTTATGAGTCTTTTTCTGTGGTTCTCCCTGAGGGGCGGCAGCGGCCATAAAAGAGGCAGGGTCATTATCGAATCGCTCCTTGCACTGGAAGGAGCAAAAGTAGATGGTCTCACCCTTATAACTACTGGTCCCTGCAGCATCTTCAGGGACAACTGCCATATCACAAACAGGATCTTTTACCATAGCGTATCCTCCGGTAAAATTCCCCGATTCTTACTATTGCTCAAGTTCAAATCTGAAGACCCTTTCATCGTAGTTCCTTTTTGCATTTGCACCAGACACACGTGCAATCTTCGCTATGGCATCCTTTATCAACAAGGCTGCTCTTATGCCACCACCTTGCAAGCGGATAAATAAACATCTTCCATCGGGATTGATTGTATTGCCTTCTTACCTTTGCAAGTGTATCACCTTTCGCAAGCCAGTTTATAAAAAATGTATAACCCCTGTTCCCGAGACATTCATAGATGAAACGGTTTACGAGTGAAATCCTCTGCATTGGCAGAAGCTCCTTTTTTAACAAGGATACATAGTCACTGCTTTCAATGATGCACATTGCCGCAAGATAGCCGGAGGCCATTGCATACCTGAGCCCAAACCCCCAGAGACAGTCCTGAAGCCCAGCCGCCTCACCCGTGTAATATTTCCCGTTCTCATAGAGAGGACTCCCAATGAAGAAGTTGCCATAACCGCCAAACTCCTTTTTATTCGTCATGTCCAGAGAAGGGAATATTTTCTCAAATGTTTCAACTGTCCTTTCAAAACATTCTCTCTCTCTTTTAAAATCCCTGAACATGCATGTAGCCAGGGTTCCCTTGCCGTTATGGATTAAAAGGTAAGCATATCCCTTGGTTGCAAGTCTGTCGTCCAGAATGGCGGCTGCCGTGTCTCCCATGGTCGTATCAAAAATAATCCCTTTTGCAACAGCATCCGCAGCCCTTGGGCCGATGCTCACAATACCACCTCTTTCCAGCCTGTCAACCCTTTTGCCGAACACCACTTGAACACCTGCCTCTACGGCTATATCATGAAGCCCTCTGTCAAGACAGCCTGGGGCATCGCCCCTTCGCACAAGGTAAAAAAGGGGGATATCCGACCTTATAACTACCTGGTTGAGGTTGGCATCGAATACTGTAAGCTCGTTATATGGATGGCAGATAAAATATCTGCCGGCTTGATATAGACCAATCCTCTTCAGGAGAAGTGTTACATCCTCTTTCGTACTCCAGTTATCGAGACCCTGGTAGTCGCCATGAAATCTGTGACCCACATCTGCTTTATCCTCATAGATTCTTACAGTGTAGCCGTTCCTTGCC